>NZ_JACSOF010000057.1:0-37102 GCF_014349205.1 Photobacterium sp. BZF1 | reverse complement strand
CGCTTGTACGGTGGTGTGAGAGGACGGAGGCCGTGAGGCCTCCTCCTACTCGATTGGATTATGGCTAGAGGCTAGAGGCTAGAGGCTAGAGGAAGAAAATAACAACCTAGGCCATTGGCGATAGGCCAGGGGCGAGGGTAAAAGAAAAAGCCAAAGCAGGAGCAGGAGCAAGAGCTTGACGTGGTTAGGCTCTTGCAAACAATCTGGTTCGCCCTTCGCCCTTCGCCCTTCGCCCTTTTTCATACAATCAACAAAAAACCCGCCGAAGCGGGTTTTAAAGGAATATCGAACTTTTTCCGTTTTAGGCAGTAAACGCCAGGATAATACCAGGTAACAGTAGGAATAACGTAACAAGGTAACCCACAACAGCCAGCTTGCTTTTAGCAGCTAGGTCACCCAGCCAGAATGCGCCTTTGACAGGAAGCTCACGTAGGAATGGGATACCGAATATAATCAGGGTAGCCAGTACGTTGAAAGCCAGGTGAACCAGGGCGATCTGTAGGGCAAACACTGCGTATTCACCACTGGCAGAAGTCGCTGCGATAAGGGCTGTAATACAAGTACCGATGTTTGCACCGACGGTAAATGGGTAAACATCACGAACCTTCAGAACACCAGTACCTACTAGCGGTACCATCAGGCTGGTGGTTGTCGATGATGATTGTACCAAAATCGTTACAACACTCCCTGATGCGATACCGTGAATTGGACCACGGCCAATCGCTGATTTCAGGATATCACGGGCACGACCAACCATCAGGCTACGCATCAGTTTACCCATCACGCTGATTGCAATCATGATAATAGCGATACCCATTACGATCATAACGATACCGCCTGTGGTTGCAGGGAACATTCCACCAACTGATTTAAACAAATCTGTTGCCGGACCTGTCAGTACCTTCATGAAGTTCAGACCGTTAGCTGCGCTCATGTCACCAGCTGCCATCATTGGCGATACTAGCCACTCTGAGAGGCGGTCCATAAGGCCAAACATGATTTCCAAAGGAAGAAAGATTGCTACAGCGATCAAATTGAAAACATCATGGATGGTTGCCGAAGCAAATGCGCGACGGAACTCTTCCTTACAGCGGGCATGGCCTAGACTTACTAGAGTGTTGGTGGTCGTAGTACCGATGTTAGCGCCCATAATCATAGGGATAGCTGTTTCAACCGGCAGGCCACCTGCAACTAGGCCTACAGTAATAGATGTTGTAGTGCTCGAAGATTGGGTCAGTGCTGTTGCAATAACACCAATCATTAAGCCCGCAATTGGATGTGAGGCAAATTCAAATAGTGTTTTTGCCTGATCGCCAACCGCCATCTTGAAGCCGCTGCTAACAACAGATACAGCAACAAGAAGTAGGTAAAGCATGAACGCTAGGTTAGCCCAGCGGACCCAGCGCATAGAGCTGTTCATTGGCTGTTCAGCAGTAGAGGCTTGGGTAGTCATAATCATTTCTCCATGACAGGAATATGTCGTTTTGGTTTCATATTTTTGAAATCTGGGGGCGATGGTAGAGATCGAATATTTCAGAAATATGACAGTTGCTGTCACAAAGTAAGTTTGTGCTCTTTTTGTGCGTTCAAGCAGTGATTGTCGGTGTAATGGAAAATTTACTTGGATTTTATCTTTATGAAAATTAAAGCTATTTCTAATATTGAAAGATTAATGGTGACGTTAAATTTTTTTCTCTTGTAATTGCGTTTTTTTTAGAATTTATTAGTTATCGATGGCTTTTTGAACAGTTAAAAATGACAAAGATGACAACGTAAATTGGACAGTACGGATATTGCTTGTATTGGGGGTGTATTATTCGGTTTTACCGATATGTATATTCTGAACAAACGATTTAACAGTTTAGTGCTGTGACGTCTAAACTAAATTTACATTTTTATTGTGACATTTGTTTCACGAAAAGGAGTTCCGGTCGATGACCGATGCGATTCGTAAATTCTTAAAACTAGAGTCTGCTGGTGGGATAATCCTGATCATCGCAGCGGCGTTGGCCATGCTGATTGCGAACTCCCCACTGCAAGACCTGTATAACGGCACACTGCACACCTATGTCGCAGGTTTGTCTATTTCACATTGGATCAACGATGGTCTGATGGCTGTGTTCTTCCTGTTGATTGGTTTGGAAGTGAAGCGTGAACTTATCGAAGGGGCGCTGAACACCAAAGAAAAAGCCATTTTCCCGGCTATCGCCGCCGTAGGTGGGATGATCGCGCCGGCGCTGGTTTATACCTTGTTCAATTTTGCCGACCCATTAGCAGTGAAAGGGTGGGCGATCCCTGCTGCCACCGATATTGCCTTCGCATTGGGTATCATGGCGCTGTTAGGTAGCCGTGTTCCGGTCACCTTGAAAGTATTCCTGTTGGCGCTAGCGATTATCGATGACTTGGGTGTTATCGTGATCATTGCTCTGTTCTATAGCAGTGACCTGTCGACATTGGCGCTTGCTGTTGCGTTCGCATCAACCGCAGCCCTTTTCATTATGAATGCGAAAAACGTCACCAAAATTTCTTGGTACGTGGTTGTTGGCCTGATCCTCTGGGTCAGTGTGTTGAAGTCGGGCGTCCATGCAACACTGGCAGGTGTGGTATTGGGTTTTGCAATTCCGCTATCCGGCGATAACGGTTTGTCAGACGAGCATTCACCGCTCAAGAAAATGGAGCATGCCCTACACCCGTATGTGGCCTTCTTTATCTTGCCAGTGTTTGCCTTTGCCAACGCCGGTATTTCGCTAGAAGGCGTATCCCTAAGTGGCCTGACATCTATGTTGCCATTGGGTATTGCCCTCGGTCTGATGATCGGTAAGCCCCTAGGCATTTTCACCGCAAGTTATCTGGCGATTAAAACCGGTTTGGCAAGTATGCCGGAAGGCATTGGGTTCAGGCAGATTTTTGCGGTCTCAGTACTGTGTGGTATCGGTTTTACCATGTCTATCTTCATCTCGTCGCTGGCCTTTGTTGGCGCACCGGAGGAGTTCAGTACTTACTCTCGATTGGGCATCCTGTTGGGGTCGACGGTATCAGCGGTTATTGGCTATATGATGCTTAGCCGTTCGTTGCCAAGGGGTATTGCCAAGGAAAGTGGAGGTGTAATATGAAACGCGCAATGATGATTGTTGGGCTCATGGTGTCTGCGACAGCAATGGCAGTACCGGATTACCAAAGCTGCAACCAAGATGACAGCTCAGATGTCTGCCAGGCCTACCTAGCAGGTTTGAACCAGGGTAAATCGGCAGCAGAAACTACCGCCATGGTTGAAAATGATAGCCCGTTCCGTTCCAGGGCGCTTGAGCAGCGCGTGGGCGAGCGTTACCGCAAAATGTCCGTGATGGATCAAAAAACGGCTTCAACATCAGAGTGATAAACATTTTTTTCGATGTATGAAAACTGAATAAGTGTAATATTTCATTTGTGAATGAATGATTACGGTTGAAGCGCCCAGAAGCTAAGCGTAAGCTGGCTTCTGGGATTTTTTATTTTAGGGCAGTGTGATTTCCAATCAGCACCTTCATAGTCTAAGTTGCTGGTTAACAAGACCGACTACGTCATCAGCATTTTGTAACCCCGTTACTGTATACTCTTCTTGTACTCGGTAGTTCAACGTCTCCGTTGACGCTTGCCCATCCCGATTGGAATGACACTGCTTATGGAAAATGGTTGCTAAACATGTCTCACCTAAACTACAACCACCTTTATTACTTCTGGATGGTCTGCAAGCAAGGCTCAGTCACCAAGGCTGCCGATGCGCTGTTTTTGGCGCCGCAGACGGTTACCGGACAGATCCGGGCGCTGGAAGAGCGTTTAAAGGGTAAGCTGACCAAACGTGTTGGTCGTAACATCGAACCGACCGAGTTGGGCCAGCTGGTCTTTAAGTATGCCGACAAGATGTTTGACCTCAGCTATGAGATGCTCGATATCGTCAACTACACCCAGCGCGAGAACTTGTTGCTGGAAGTGGGCGTGGCCGATGCGTTGTCAAAACGCCTCGTCAGTAAAGTGTTGATGGAAGGTTTGCCAGAAGACGAGCGCATACACTTGCGTTGCTATGAATCGACCCACGAAATGCTGCTTGAGCAGCTGTCACAGCATAAGCTGGATATGATCTTGTCGGATTGCCCGGTGGACTCCACCCAGAGTCCAGGCCTCTACAGCAAGAAGCTGGGTGAGTCGACCATGAGCTTTTTCTGCAATGAACCAGACAAGCCGCTGAACTTCCCTGCCTGTATTGAAGACTATAAGCTGCTGATACCGGGCCGACGTACGGCGATGGGGCGCAAGCTTATCCATTGGTTTGATCAGATGGGGATTACACCGAATATCCTTGGTGAATTTGATGATGCAGCCTTGATGAAAGCCTTTGGCTTGTATCAGCAGTCGATGTTCGTCGCGCCTTCTATCTATGCCGCCGAACTGGAAGACACCACCCATAACATCCGTGAGGTCAAGCGGGTGAAGGAGATCAAGGAAGAGTACTACGTCATCTTTGCTGAGCGAATGATCATGCACCCTGCGGTAAAACGCATATGTGAGGCAGACTTTAGAAAACTGTTTAAATAAAGTTGCTGATTTTTGTTCATTTGATTCAAATATCCATACTGCGTGCTAGAAAACCATGTTTAAATTAAGTACATTAGCGTTAACTTAATTGACAGGTGGTAGCAGTATGGAACTACAGCAAATGGAGCAGAATGCCCCTAAAGCCGTAGCTCTGCTAAAAGCAATGGCCAACGAAAGGCGTCTATTCATCCTTTGTTACTTATTGGAAGAAGAAATGTCGGTCGGGATGATGAGCGAGCGGTTGGGCCTTAGCCAGTCGGCACTGTCGCAGCATCTGGCCTGGTTGCGGCGTGATGGCCTGGTAGAAACAAGGAAAGAAGCTCAGACGGTGTATTACCGCCTCAAGAGCGATGAGGTCAAAGCGATGATCCAGTTGCTACACAAGATGTATTGCGGGACCTAGCAGCGCAACGATGGCTAAAAAGCAGATATAAAAAAACCGGCGTAAGCCGGTTTTTTTATCGAAATCAGAAACTCAGATTAAAGAGCTTTGATTTTAGCAGCTAGACGAGCTTTGTGACGTGCAGCTTTGTTTTTGTGGATCAGGCCTTTAGTAGCCATGCGATCCATAACAGGTTGCATTTCAGCGAAAGCTTGAGTAGCAGCTTCTTTGTTGCCCGCTTCGATAGCAGCAATAACTTTCTTGAAGAAAGTACGCATCATAGAACGACGGCTAGCGTTGTGCTGGCGACGTTTTTCTGAAGTGATCGCACGTTTCTTAGCAGATTTGATGTTAGCCAAGGGTATAACTCCAAAACTTGGTACGGTGACATTTTAAGGCCGAGGACTATGCCTGTTTAGCCAAAGATTGTCAAATGATTTGTGCAAATAACCGCCTAACCAATTGAATTGGCACTTGCGGATTAACACGGTTAATATGGCGGCAGATTTTACCAGCATTTGGCAACGGAAGTCACCTTTTGGGGCCATCTTTATGAGGTTTTTTTTGTGAGCAAGCGTCTTTTGCGCTCAGGATTGATTGTCAGCACCATGACATTGGTCTCTCGAGTGCTTGGTTTGGTGCGCGATGTGGTTGTCGCCAACCTGATGGGGGCCGGGGCGGCGGCCGATGTTTTCTTCTTCGCCAACAAAATCCCTAACTTCCTACGGCGACTGTTTGCCGAAGGCGCCTTCTCACAGGCTTTCGTCCCGGTACTAACGGAATATCATGCATCCGGCGAGATGGACCGCACCCGCCAGCTGATTGCGCGGGCCTCGGGTACCTTGGGGGTAATTGTTTCGATTGTCACCCTGTTGGGTATCCTGGGCTCTGGTGTAGTGACAGCCCTGTTTGGCGCCGGTTGGTTTATCGATTGGCTCAATGATGGCCCATCAGCGCCAAAATTTGAGCTGGCAAGCCTGTTGCTGAAAATCACCTTCCCTTACCTATGGTTCATTACCTTTGTGGCGTTGTCGGGGGCGATCCTCAATACCTTGGGTAAATTTGCGGTTTCCTCGTTTACCCCGGTATTTCTAAACGTGGCGATCATTGGGTGTGCATGGTTTGTGTCACCGAACTTGAGCCAGCCGGAAATTGGCCTGGCGCTCGGGGTATTCCTCGGTGGCCTGATCCAGTTCCTGTTCCAACTACCGTTCTTGTATAAAGAAGGGATGCTGGTCAAACCGAAATGGGGATGGAACGACCCTGGGGTGGTAAAGATCCGTACCTTGATGATCCCGGCCCTATTCGGTGTTTCTGTTAGCCAAATCAACTTGTTGTTTGATACCTTTATTGCCAGTTTCCTGACAACGGGTTCTATCAGTTGGCTGTATTATTCAGACCGCTTGCTGGAGTTCCCGCTGGGTTTGTTCGGTATTGCCATTGCGACGGTGATCCTACCGGCGCTGTCGCGCAAGCACGTGGATCAAAGTCCGGAGCAATTTGCCCATACTATGGACTGGGGCGTGCGTATGGTACTGCTGCTGGGGATCCCAGCCATGCTCGGGTTGATGGTGCTGGCCAAGCCGATGCTGATGGTGCTGTTTATGCGCGGCGAATTCAGCCCCAACGATGTGCAGATGGCGTCCATGTCACTGCTGGCTTATGCCTCTGGCCTGCTTAACTTTATGTTGATCAAGGTATTGGCACCGGGCTACTACGCAAGGCAGGATACTAAAACCCCGGTGAAGTTTGGTATCGTTGCGATGGTAACCAACATGTTCTTCAATGCTATCTTCGCCTATTTCTACGGTTATGTTGGCCTGGCGATGGCAACGGCACTGTCGGCATTGGTTAATGCAGCCCTGCTTTACCGTGGCCTGCACATTACCGGCGTGTACAAGGTGACGGGTGAAACCCTGTGGTTCGTCCTGCGCCTCGTCGTCGCGGGCGCAGCGATGGTCGGCACCCTGTTGTGGCTTCTGCCAGAGATGGCTGTGTGGTTGGAGTGGACTTTGGCTAATCGTGCGCTGTGGTTGGCCGGTCTTATTGGTGCCGGTGCCGGGGTGTATCTGGTTGCTGTGATGTTGATGGGCGTGCGTCCCCGCCACCTAAAGGCCGCGAGTTAAATGGTATTGCGGGTGGTGATAATTTACCCGCAAAATCGCCTGAATATGATTCAGATTGGTATGATGGGTTCAGAGTAGTATATAATCCGTCAGTTTTTCACTCTGCGAAAATGAACTTGACGCATGGAATTGATCCGAGGAATACATAATATCCAGCCCGAGCACCGTGGTTGTGTGCTGACGATTGGTAATTTTGATGGTGTTCACCTAGGTCACCAGGCAGTGCTTAGCAATGTCATGGCCAAGGCGAAGGCGCTTGGCTGTCCGGCGACAGTGATGAGCTTTGAACCCCAGCCTCAGGAGCTGTTTGCCGGCGATAAGGCACCAGCGCGATTAACTCGCTTTCGTGACAAATACTTACGCTTGAAAGAGCAAGGTTTGGAGCGTTTCCTGTGTGTCAATTTCAATCGTCACTTTGCCAGTTTGACGGCACAAGATTTTGTCCGCCGCTTGTTGGTTGAGCAATTGGGTGTTAAGTTTCTGGTAGTTGGCGACGATTTTCGCTTCGGTAAAGGCCGTAGCGGTGATTTCGCGATGCTAGAAGCTGCCGGGAAAGAACATGGTTTTACTGTGGTGAGTACCCAGAGCTTCTGTGTCTCCGAGCAGCGTGTCAGCAGCACCGCTATCCGTCAGGCATTGGCCGACGATAAGCTTGCGCTGGCAGAGTCCATGCTAGGACGTCCGTTCAGTATTAGCGGGCGCGTTTCCCATGGTCGAAAATTAGGACGGACTATCGGTTTTCCGACAGCTAACGTCCCACTTAAACGCCGGGTTTCTCCGGTTTCTGGCGTTTATGCCGTCGAAGTCCACGGCGTGGCAGAGACTCCGCTTGCCGGGGTTGCCAATGTTGGTCGTCGGCCGACGGTAAACGGTGTACGCCGCCAATTGGAAGTACACCTGTTTGACTTCCAATCTGACCTCTATGGGGCCCAGATTGACGTTGTGCTCTGTCATAAGTTGCGCGACGAGATAAAATTTGAATCATTTGATGCGTTAAAAGCACAAATCGAGCGTGATGCGCAGTCAGCACGGGTGTGGCTGGCTGAGCGTAATAATGTCCAACTTCGCCCAAGTAACGGAATCGAGAATCAATGAGCGACTATAAAGATACCCTGAACCTGCCTGAAACAGGGTTTCCGATGCGAGGCAACCTAGCTCAGCGTGAGCCTGCAATGCTTAAGCGTTGGTACGATGAAGATCTTTACGGTGAAATTCGTAAAGCCAAGAAGGGTAAGAAATCCTTCGTACTACACGATGGCCCTCCATATGCCAACGGTGATATTCACATTGGTCACGCGCTAAACAAGATTCTTAAAGACATTATTATTAAGTCAAAGACTCTGTCAGGCTTTGATGCGCCATACATTCCTGGTTGGGACTGTCACGGTCTTCCTATCGAGCTGATGGTAGAGAAGAAAGTCGGCAAGCCTGGCCACAAGGTTACTGCTGCGGAATTCCGCGAGAAGTGCCGCACTTATGCTGCCGGTCAGGTTGAAGGCCAGAAAGAAAGCTTTGTACGCCTGGGTGTTTTGGGTGAGTGGGACAAGCCATACCGCACTATGGATTTTGGCACTGAAGCCAACATCATCCGCTCTCTGGGCAAGATTGCCGATCAGGGCCACCTGCTAAAAGGCTTCAAGCCTGTTCACTGGTGTACAGACTGTGGTTCTGCACTGGCTGAAGCTGAAGTGGAATACAAAGACAAAGTCTCTCCATCTATCGATGTTCGCTTCAAAGCGGCTGACGAAGCAGCAACTGTCGCTAAGTTCCAGTGTGCTGACGGCCATGCCGGTGAAGGCGATATCTCAATCGTTATCTGGACCACAACGCCTTGGACATTGCCTGCCAACCGCGCGGTTGCAGTACGTGATGACTTGGAATACGTACTTATCCAGGTTGAAGGTGAGAAGAAAGAGCGTCTGATCGTTGCTTCTGAACTGGCGAAAGATGTGCTGGACCGTGCAGGTATCGAGCACTTCCACAACCTTGGCTTCTGTAAAGGTGCTGATCTGGAGTTGATGCAATTCAACCACCCGTTCTACAGCTTTACTGTACCGGTAATCCTTGGCGATCACGTAACGACTGAATCAGGTACGGGTTGTGTACACACAGCTCCGGGCCACGGTCAGGAAGACTTCGCGGTAGGCCAGAAGTACGGCCTTGAAGTGGCTAACCCTGTAGGTAGCAATGGTGTTTACCTGCCGGATACCGAGCTATTTGCCGGTCAGCACGTATTCAAAGCCAACGATGCCGTTGTCGAAACATTGAAAGAGCACGGTGCGCTACTGCATCACCATGCTTACGAGCACAGCTACCCGCACTGCTGGCGCCACAAGACACCAATCATCTTCCGTGCTACGCCTCAGTGGTTCATCTCGATGGATCAGGCTGGCCTACGTGCTAAAGCACTTGAAGAAATCAAAGCGGTTGAGTGGATGCCTGAGTGGGGCCAGAGCCGTATCGAAGGTATGGTTGAAGGTCGCCCTGAGTGGTGTATCTCACGTCAGCGTACCTGGGGTGTGCCAATTGCCCTGTTTGTCCACAAAGAAACGCAAGATCTTCACCCGAAAAGCTCAGAGCTGATCGAGAAGGTTGCACAGCTTGTTGAGCAAAAAGGTATCCAGGCATGGTGGGATCTAGACCCAGCAGAGATCATGGGTGAAGAAGATGCAGCCAAGTACGAAAAAGTACTGGATACCCTAGATGTCTGGTTTGACTCGGGCGTGACTCACTTCTCTGTGGTTGATAGCCGCGAAGAGTACAACGGCAACAGCGCTGATCTATACCTGGAAGGTTCTGACCAGCACCGTGGTTGGTTCCAGTCTTCACTGATCTCTTCAGTAGCGATGAAAGGCGAGGCACCCTACAAGCAAGTGCTGACCCACGGTTTCGTGGTTGATGGCCAGGGCCGTAAGATGTCTAAGTCAATCGGTAACGTTGTGGCACCGAAAGATGTGACCAACAAGCTGGGTGCTGACATTCTGCGCCTATGGGTTGCATCGACTGACTACACCGGTGAAGTTGCGGTTTCTGATGAAATCCTGAAGCGTTCTGCTGATGCTTACCGTCGTATCCGTAACACTTCTCGTTTCTTCCTGGCGAACCTAAGCGGCTTCAACCCTGAAACTGACCTAGTGGCACCAGAAGAGATGGTTGCACTGGATCGCTGGGCTGTTGGCCGTGCGATGGCTGCGCAGGAAGAAATCATCAAAGCTTACGGTGAGTACAACCTACACGCGGTTACCCAGCGTCTGATGCAGTTCTGCTCGGTTGAAATGGGCTCATTCTACCTGGATGTGATCAAAGACCGTCAGTACACCGCGAAGCGTGGTGGCCATGCCCAGCGTAGCTGCCAGACCGCACTATACTACATCGTAGAAGCACTGGTTCGTTGGATGGCACCAATCATGTCGTTCACTGCTGATGAGATCTGGAACGAAATGCCAGGCCAGCGCGACAAGTTCGTGTTCACTGGTGAGTGGTTCGAAGGTCTGTTCGGTCTAACCGAAGGTGAAGAGCTGAACAATGAGTTCTGGGCTGAAATCCAAACGGTACGTGGCGCGGTGAACAAGCTGCTTGAAGGTGCACGTAAGGACAAAGTCATCGGTGGTGCGCTACAGGCTGAAGTAACGCTACACGCATCTGAAGCACTTGCTGCCAAGCTGAACAAGCTAGAAGATGAACTACGCTTTGTTCTGCTAACCTCTAAAGCAGAGGTAGTTGTTGCAGATAGCAAGCCAGAAGGCGCACAGGATACTGACGTTGAAGGTTTGTTTGTAACCGTGAAAGCATCAGAAGCGGCGAAGTGTGACCGTTGTTGGCACCACGTTGCCGATGTTGGCACTATCGAAGGTCACGAAGAGATTTGTGGTCGTTGTGTCAGCAATGTCGAAGGTGAAGGTGAAGAGCGTAAGTTTGCCTAATGAGTAAGTTATCGTCTGAAAACGGACTATCGCTGAAGCAATCTGGAGTTCGCTGGCTATGGCTAGCGGCTCTGGTGTTCATTGTTGATATCGGCAGTAAGCTGCTGGTCATGAACACCATGGAGTACGGTTGGCCAAACCGTATTGAACTGCTGCCATTCTTTAATCTGCTTTACGTCCATAATACTGGGGCGGCTTTTAGCTTTTTGAGTGATGCTGGCGGTTGGCAGCGGTGGCTGTTTGCAGCGATAGCTCTCGGGGTTTGTGCCATGCTGATATTCTGGATGCGCAAGCTTCCGGCCAAGCAGAAACTGGCCAATATCTCCTATGCCCTGATCATTGGTGGGGCATTGGGTAATCTGTTTGACCGCTTGTACCATGGTTATGTGGTCGATTTCCTCGACTTTTATGTCGGGACTTACCACTGGCCGGCTTTCAATATTGCCGACATGGGCATTTGTATTGGTGCTGGTCTGATTATCCTCGATGGGTTCTTGTCTGATAAAGACAAGAAAAAGCAAGCCGTTAAGCACTAACCTCGATCTTGGCTTATATCCCTAAGCGCCGTCCGTTGATACGGGCGGCGCTTTGTTGTTAAATGGGCGGGTATAACTAAAGAGAAAGGAACCCTACATGTCGGTCATTACGGAAAGCAGTGAAGTTCTCATGCACTTTGCCATCAAATTAGAAGATGGCTCAGTGGCAGATTCAACCCAGGCAATGGGAAAACCGGCAAAATTTAGGATGGGGGATGGCAGCCTGACAGACAATTTCGAAAAATGTCTGCTGGGCTTGGCACAAGGGCAGAAGAGCAGCTTCGACCTTGAACCGGAAGATGCGTTTGGCTTGCCAAACCCAGATAACATCCACCATGTTGACCGTACCAAATTTGGTACTGATGCCCCGGCCGAGGTCGGCAATATTATCGCTTTTGCCGGTCCAGACGGCAGCGATATCCCGGGCATCATTACAGAAGTTCTCGGTGACTCTGTGACCGTTGATTTCAATCACCCGCTTGCAGGGCAGCGTGTGACTTTCGAAGTTGAAGTCGTTGCCATTGAAAACTAAGAGCCGTTAGCAATGAAAATCTTACTCGCGAACCCTCGGGGTTTTTGTGCCGGTGTAGACCGAGCCATCAGTATTGTTGAGCGTGCGCTGGAAATGTACCAGCCGCCTATTTACGTCCGCCATGAAGTGGTGCACAACCGCTTTGTTGTCGAGGGGTTGAAGCAGCGCGGTGCCATTTTTGTCGAAGAGTTGCATGAAGTACCGGACGACAATATTGTGATTTTCTCTGCCCACGGGGTATCGCAGGCAGTTCGCAATGAAGCAAAAGCACGTCAGTTGACGGTGTTCGATGCGACCTGTCCGCTGGTAACTAAGGTCCATATGGAAGTGGCACGTGCTAGCCGCCGCAATATGGAAGTGGTGTTGATCGGCCATGCCGGACACCCAGAAGTTGAAGGCACGATGGGGCAATATGCGAGTGAGGCTGGTGGCATGTATCTGGTCGAGAAACCAGAAGATGTTGAGACGCTAACTGTCAAAGATCCGAGCAATCTGCACTACGTCAGCCAGACGACCCTGTCAGTTGATGAGACGGCGGATGTAATCGACAAACTACGTGAGGTATTTCCTGAGATCCAGGGCCCACGTAAAGATGATATCTGCTACGCGACCCAAAATCGCCAGGATGCCGTGCGCGAAATGTCGACCGATGTCGATGTGATGATCGTAGTGGGTTCGAAGAACTCGTCAAACTCGAACCGCCTGCGTGAACTGGCAGAGAAACTGGGTACGCCAGGCTATCTGACCGATTGCCCTGAAGATATTGATCAGGCGTGGTTTGAAGGTAAAGCGAAAATCGGTATTACTGCAGGTGCATCGGCACCGGAAGAGCTAGTGAACCAGATCATTGCCCGCATCCAGTCTCTGACCGATGCCAGTGTTGATGAGTTGACCGGTCGTGAAGAGAACATGTTCTTCGAAGTACCTCGTGAATTGCAGGTCAAGAACGTCTAACCATCCTCGGCCCAAGGTCGGTTTAGTGAATTTATCAGCCCCAGCCATTGCTGGGGCTTTTTTTATCTTTCTCAACAGGCTACATTGGGGAGCATAGAGAACATAGAACCAGGGAGATAAAGCGCAATGGTGAGAATTGCGATTGCTGGCGCGGCAGGACGTATGGGCCGTCAGCTACTAAAAGCGACACATTTGTCAGAGCAGGCAGTATTGGGTGCAGCGACCGAGCGTCCTGAGTCGACATTGATTGGTGCCGATGCCGGTGAGTTGGCAGGTATTGGTCCGGTATCGGTGATTATCGTCGAGGATTTGGTTAAGGCGGCTGATGACTTTGATGTACTTATCGACTTTACAGCACCAGTAGCAACCTTGGCGAATCTGGCTTTTTGCCAGCAGCACGGCAAGAAAATTGTTATCGGTACGACGGGCTTCAGTGATGAAGAGCGTGCCCAGATCGATAAGGCTGCCGAATCAGTGCCTGTTGTGATGGCGCCAAACTACAGTGTCGGTGTCAACCTGGTGTTCAAACTGTTGGAAAAAGCTGCCAAGGTAATGGGCGATTACTGCGATATCGAAGTCATTGAAGCCCACCACCGCCATAAGGTTGATGCCCCGTCTGGTACCGCGATCGGTATGGGTGAGGCAATTGCCGGTGCCATGGGTAACAAACTGAGCGATGTGGCTGTTTACGCCCGCGAAGGGATCACCGGTGAGCGAAGCCGTGATGAGATTGGTTTTGCGACGATCCGCGCTGGCGACATCGTCGGTGAGCACACCGCAATGTTTGCTGATATCGGCGAGCGGGTGGAAATTACCCATAAGGCGACGGATAGAATGACCTTTGCCAGCGGCGCTGTCCGCGCAGCTGCGTGGCTCAATAGCAAGCCGGCGGGCTTCTATACCATGCATGATGTGCTAGGGCTCGATGAGCTGTAATGAATGTTAAAAAACCGGCCAGTTGGCCGGTTTTTTTATACCTGTCGACTATGCTGGACAGGTGGCCTTAACCAAAAAACGTAAAAAGCAAAAGGTACGCAATATACCTACAGGGGATTTTTATCGCTAATTGAAGTGGCCGATATGCTTAGTGAGTGCATAATCAGCCACTTTGTTGTCGGTCAGTGTACGTGTTGTCCGCTTTTTCTTAAATTGACGGTATTTTCCTGCTTTTAGTGTTTATTTTGTTGGCTTTGTTATGTTTTTTTGGTTACCTGTCCAAAATGATCGGTAAAGTTGGCGTGTTTTCGCATCAAGCCGAGAGTTTTTTGTTTTTGCTTTTGGTTGAATTTAGGCAAACGATAAACTGGATCTGGGTAGAAAAAAGAACCGTCAAAAGGTGGGGTTTTCTTAACGTTTTGCCCGTCTTTGCTGGTTTTGGTGGTGGGCAGGCTAAAAAATAAATTTATTTTTCGTGATCTGTTGACAGATTTCGATACCGTCTCTAGAATGCGCGCAATTTGTCAAAATTCGGCTTGACTCGCGTTTTGACTTTGTATGGAATGGGTAATTGCAACTTTATCTGTTTTAACTGCATTTTTATATTTTTGGAGGTTGTCTTGAGCAAATCAGCGCTGTTAGTCCTGGAAGATGGGACAGTGTTCCGCGGCGTGTCCATTGGGGCAGATGGTTCGGCCGTTGGTGAAGTTGTTTTTAATACCTCAATGACGGGGTATCAGGAAATTCTCACCGACCCTTCTTATTCTCAGCAGATTGTTACTCTTACTTATCCTCATATTGGCAATACCGGAACTAATTCCGAAGACGAAGAATCCTCCTCAATCCATGCGCAAGGCTTGGTGATTCGCGACCTCCCTCTTATCGCTTCTAACTTCCGTAATCAGCAGTCCCTTTCTGATTATCTGAAATCCCAGAACATCGTTGGCATCGCCGATATCGATACCCGTAAGCTAACTCGCCTACTGCGCGAGAAAGGTGCACAGAACGGTTGCATCGTAGCGGGTAACAACCTGGACGAAGCGCTAGCACTGGCGAAGGCGAAAGAGTTCCCAGGCCTGAAAGGCATGGATCTGGCTAAAGAAGTGACAACTTCTGAAGCTTACCAGTGGAAACAAGGTTCATGGACGCTAGAAGGCGGCCTGCCAGAAGCGAAAGATGACAGCGAGCTGCCATACCATGTTGTGGCTTACGATTTCGGTGCCAAGCGCAATATCCTGCGCATGCTGGTTGACCGTGGCTGCCGCCTGACTGTTGTTCCTGCCCAGACTTCAGCTGAAGAAGTACTGGCCCTGAACCCAGACGGTGTATTCCTGTCAAACGGCCCTGGCGACCCAGAGCCATGTACTTATGCAATTGAAGCAACAAAAGTGTTCCTAGAAAAAGGCCTACCAATTTTCGGTATCTGCCTTGGCCACCAGATCCTTGCGCTGGCCTCAGGTGCACAAACGGTGAAAATGAAATTTGGTCACCACGGTGCTAACCACCCGGTTAAAGATCTTGACCGTGATGTGGTGATGATCACCTCCCAGAACCACGGCTTTGCCGCTGATGAAGCAACGCTGCCTGAAAACCTTCGTGCGACCCACAAGTCACTGTTTGACGGTTCGCTTCAAGGTATCCATCGTACTGACAAGCCTGCCTTCAGCTTCCAGGGTCACCCTGAAGCTAGCCCAGGCCCACACGATGCAGCGCCACTATTTGATCACTTCATCGACCTAATTAAGCAGCACAGCGCCTAAGCCGGAGTAATTAAGCAATGCCAAAACGTACTGATATTAAAAGTGTTCTAATCCTAGGTGCTGGTCCGATCGTTATCGGCCAGGCATGTGAGTTTGACTACTCAGGTGCCCAGGCGTGTAAAGCCCTACGTGAAGAAGGCTACCGAGTTATCCTGGTTAACTCGAACCCAGCTACCATTATGACTGACCCAGAGATGGCTGATGCGACATACATCGAGCCAATCCACTGGGAAGTAGTCCGCAAGATCATCGAAAAAGAGCGCCCAGATGCGGTACTACCGACTATGGGTGGCCAGACAGCACTGAACTGTGCGCTGGATCTTGAGAAGCACGGCGTACTGGAAGAGTTCGGCGTAGAAATGATCGGTGCGACAGCTGACGCTATCGACAAAGCCGAAGACCGCTCTCGCTTCGATGCGGCAATGAAATCAATCGGCCTTGAGTGTCCACGTGCTGATACCGCGAAAACCATGGAAGAAGCTTACAAAGTTCTCGATATGGTTGGCTTCCCATGTATTATCCGTCCTTCATTTACTATGGGTGGTACCGGTGGTGGTATCGCTTATAACAAAGAAGAGTTCGAAGAAATCTGTCGCCGTGGTCTGGACCTGTCACCAACCAACGAACTGCTTATCGACGAATCTTTGATTGGTTGGAAAGAGTACGAGATGGAAGTGGTTCGTGACAAGAACGACAACTGCATCATCGTATGTTCAATCGAAAACTTCGATGCTATGGGTATCCACACCGGTGACTCAATCACGGTTGCACCGGCGCAGACCCTAACAGACAAAGAATACCAGCTGATGCGTAACGCATCGCTAGCCGTACTGCGTGAAATCGGTGTTGAAACCGGTGGTTCAAACGTACAGTTTGGTATCAACCCGAAAGATGGCCGTATGGTTATCAT
This sequence comes from Photobacterium sp. BZF1, assembly GCF_014349205.1. Classification (NCBI taxonomy): domain Bacteria; kingdom Pseudomonadati; phylum Pseudomonadota; class Gammaproteobacteria; order Vibrionales; family Vibrionaceae; genus Photobacterium; species Photobacterium sp. BZF1. Next base: position 20,471 of record NZ_JACSOF010000057.1, on the reverse strand, counting down.
CGAGATGAACCCGCGTGTATCTCGCTCTTCGGCGCTGGCATCTAAAGCAACAGGTTTCCCAATCGCGAAAGTGGCAGCGAAACTGGCTATCGGCTTTACCCTTGACGAGTTGATGAACGACATCACTGGTGGCGCGACACCAGCGTCGTTCGAACCAACTATCGACTACGTTGTTACCAAGATCCCTCGCTTTAACTTCGAGAAATTCGCCGGTGCAAACGACCGTCTGACTACACAGATGAAGTCGGTTGGTGAGGTAATGGCTATTGGTCGTAACCAGCAGGAATCTCTACAAAAAGCACTTCGCGGCCTAGAAGTTGGCGCGAACGGCTTCGACGAAATGGTTGACCTGGATGCGCCTGACGCACTGACAACTATCCGTCACGAGCTGAAAGATGCGGGTGCCGAGCGTATCTGGTACATCGCTGACGCATTCCGTGCAGGCCTATCTGTAGATGGCGTGTTCAACCTAACTAACATCGACCGCTGGTTCCTAGTTCAAATCGAAGAGCTAGTGAAACTAGAGGGCGAAGTAAAAGAGGGCGGTTTTGCTGGCCTGAACGCTGATGTTCTTCGCAAGCTCAAGCGAAAAGGTTTTGCCGATGCACGTCTGGCCAAGCTACTAGGTGTTGCTGAGACTGAAATCCGCAAGCTGCGCGACCAGTACGATATCCACCCTGTTTACAAGCGTGTAGATACCTGTGCGGCTGAGTTCTCTTCTGACACTGCTTACATGTACTCATCATACGATGAAGAATGTGAAGCACAGCCAACTGACAAAGACAAGATCATGGTATTGGGCGGTGGCCCGAACCGTATCGGTCAGGGTATCGAATTCGACTACTGCTGTGTTCACGCCTCTCTGGCACTACGCGAAGACGGTTACGAGACCATCATGGTTAACTGTAACCCAGAGACTGTATCGACTGATTACGATACCTCTGACCGCCTGTACTTCGAACCGGTAACACTGGAAGATGTACTGTCTATCGTACGCGTCGAGAAGCCAAAAGGTGTTATCGTTCAGTACGGTGGCCAGACACCGCTGAAACTAGCCCGTGCGCTGGAAGCGGCTGGCGTGCCTATCATCGGTACTAGCCCGGATGCTATCGACCGCGCCGAAGACCGTGAGCGCTTCCAGGCTGCTGTCGAGCGCCTAGGCTTGCTACAGCCGGAGAACGCAACCGTAACGACAATGGAGCAAGCGGTTGAAAAGTCGAAAGAAATCGGCTTCCCACTCGTTGTTCGCCCATCTTACGTACTGGGTGGCCGTGCGATGGAAATCGTTTACGACGAAGCTGACCTGCGCCGTTACTTCAACGAAGCCGTTAGCGTGTCTAACGAGTCGCCGGTTCTGCTTGACCGTTTCCTAGACGATGCAACAGAAGTTGATATCGATGCTATCTGCGACGGTGAGCGTGTGGTTATCGGTGGCATCATGGAGCACATCGAGCAAGCCGGTGTTCACTCAGGTGACTCAGCATGTTCACTTCCAGCTTATACCCTAAGCCAGGAAATCCAGGATGTGATGCGCCAGCAAGTTGAGAAGCTAGCCTTCGAACTTGGTGTACGCGGCCTGATGAACACCCAGTTCGCGGTGAAGGACAACGAAGTTTACCTTATCGAGGTGAACCCACGTGCTGCACGTACGGTACCGTTCGTATCGAAAGCTACAGGTGCACCACTGGCGAAAATCGCTGCACGAGTGATGGCAGGCCAATCTCTTGAGTCGCAAGGCTTTACCAAAGAGATCATCCCACCATACTACTCAGTGAAAGAAGTTGTACTGCCGTTCAACAAGTTCCCGGGTGTCGACCCACTACTAGGCCCAGAAATGCGCTCTACCGGTGAGGTAATGGGTGTGGGTGATACGTTTGCAGAAGCTTTTGCCAAAGCGGAACTAGGCTGTGGCAAAGAGAAGCAAGCGAAAGGCCGTGCACTACTGTCTGTTCGCGGTAATGACAAGCAGCGTGTTGTTGACCTAGCTTCTAAGCTGGTTAAACAAGGTTACGAGCTAGATGCTACCCACGGTACTGCGGTTGTACTAGGTGAAGCGGGCATCAACCCTCGTCTTGTGAACAAGGTACATGAAGGCCGTCCTCACATTCTTGACCGTATCAAGAACAATGAGTACTCGTACATTGTTAACACTGCGGAAGGCCGCCAGGCTATCGAAGACTCGAAAGTCCTTCGTCGCGGCGCGCTAGCTGAGAAGGTGAACTACACCACTACGCTAAACGCAGCGTTCGCAACCTGTATGGCTTGGGCTGCTGATGACCGTAACAAGGTGACATCAGTACAAGAACTACACGCTCGTATTAAAGACGCATAATCGCTCTTTTACGAATGTAACACAGTACAAAACGGCCTGCTGAAGCAGGCCGTTTTTTTATGCTTGTCAGATGCCAAATTCAGCCTTCCCTCAAAAGCGGAATTCACCATAATGTCATGGTGTTGAATATCTGTGACACCATTAATAATTTGTGTCAATTGTGGCGGAAAATCTCCTTGCAACCCCAACTGAAGCGCGTACAATTAGCCGCGTCGCATAAGCGATACTTATTTTTTGGAGACTTAGATGAACGATACCGACCATCCCCCGAGTATGAAGGTGGAAAATCAAACCTGCTAACGGTGTCGGTCTCCTATGATTCCGAACTGTCCCCAGGTTCGGAATAGTCTGTTCAATCTCATCTTTTGATGACCCTTTTCAAACATACTTTTCCTCGGTTTTCCCAAGCCATTATCTCAATATAGAATCTCGCCAATGTGTGATGAATGACAGGCTTTTTGCTGTCTGCAGTTCGACTTTTTGACAAGCGCTTGCAGGTAGGGACTAGCACATTCATTGCGTTGTATGGCGTGTTCTGGTGGTCGTTGCCGTGACCTAGCTAATCGGGAGATTCGCCATGACGGTAATGAACTATGCAGCCGATGCTGCACTGGTAAATGAAGAACTAGCTCAGAACGATGTTCTGGCTGCACGCAACGCGTTTATGAAATATGACATTGATGAGCAGGCCAAACTGTTGGTCAAGATGCCAATTTCAGAAGCGATTGCGATTTTGAGTGAAATGCCGTTACGTCACGTGCAGACCCTGTTGGATCTGCTGGATGAAATGGACGAAGAAGTATGTATGCGCCATTTGGCGAACGGCCTTGGTCTGATCTGCTCTGAAGCAGAGCCAGCGGGCCACTACCTGCAAAACAGTGTATTTAGCCATGTACGCGAGCGTATTGGCTGGATTGTTGGTCTGGCATTGCTGGGTATTGTTTCTGGCCTGATTATCTCGCATTACGAAGATACCTTGAGCCAACTGGTGTTGCTGGCAGTTTACATGCCGGTGATTGCAGCAGCTGGTGGTAACACCGGTTCGCAGGCGGCTACCTTGGTGGTTCGTGCGCTGGCAATGGAAGAGATACGGTGCCGGGATTGGGCCAAGGTATTGTGGAAGGAATTCCGTGTTGCCTTGATGATCGCCGGTGTGTTGGCTGCTGTTATTATGGGCCGTGTGATGATGTTTAGTGATGGCTCTTCCTTGCCTATCGGGATGGAGTTGATGGACATTGCCATGGCCATTGGTGTCGCTATCTCACTGCAGGTCGTCCTGTCGACGACTGTTGGTGGTGTCTTGCCGATGATTGCTCGTGCTGCCAAGCTTGACCCTGCGGTTCTGGTGAGCCCGGTATTGGCCTCAGTAGTGGATATCACCGGTATGATCATCTACTTCAAGACGGTAAATGCCTTCCTTGGCCTTGCCTAGCAAGCTAAAGATATGAACCTGAAAAAAGCGAGAGGTGATGAGCCTCTCGCTTTTTTTTGTGTTTAGCGTTTCTACTTCATCAGTACTGCTGGTATAAGCCCCGGTAAAGGGTGCGTTCGAAGGTTTCGATCGGTGGGGCAATCGCAGGTAGGCTATCATCACGCTCCGGCGGGAAGTAGTTACTTACCATCTGGACAAACAGCAAAGTCTTGCCTGATTGGGTCTTGATAAGGCCTGCCAGGTTGTACGTGCCATAGAGTGAACCACTCTTGGCGTGGATCCTTCCTTGCAATGGTTTGTGGCGGATACTCTGGCGGTAGCGCAAAGTGCCGCTTTGGCCGCTGACGGGCATAGTCGTTAGTAGGTTGAGCGTGTCGTCATTATTGTTGATGTAAGTGATCACTTCCATCATCTGGCTGGCTGTCATTCGGTTGTTGCGCGATAGGCCCGAGCCATCAACGATAACTGCTCGTTCTAGATCTATATCGGCTTTCTCTTTCAATATAGCTTTGATCGCCTTGCTACCATTGGTAAAACTGCCCGGTTGCTTGAAGTACTTGGCACCAATCGTTTTGGCGATGTTATCCGCATACAGGTTGTCGGAATTTTTAACCATAGTGTTGAGCAACTCATTAAGCGGGGCTGAGCGGTGGCTGGCAATGACTTTGCCCTTGGCATTGTCGTCACGTTTGATATCACCTTCTAGCTTAATACCCAGTCGTTTGAGCTCTGCTCTTATTACCTTGCTGATATAGGCCTCAGTATCTTGCACCGCAAAATTGAGAGGCAGGGGGGTGTCTCGCTTAACTAGGCAGCCGCTTAGGTGGTAGTGGTTGTTTCCCTTGTCTGTTAACTCGAGGTCGCAGTGAGTGGCTTTCTGGCGCTCTTTGGTCGTCACCAGTGCATCTGTTGTAACTTTCAGCGGTTGGTGGCTCGGAATATTTACCCTGGTGGTATCACCGACATTACGGTTGCTATATAGCGCCCCTTGTACGCAGTTGTGCTCTAGGCTCAGGCTGCTCGAAGGTGCGCTGTAACACACACCTAATATATCCCACGGCCAGCCTGGTGCTTGCTCGTAACCACTGAACTGGCTGCCATTGAGCAGCAGGTCCCCTTTAATGGTGGAGCCTGAGTGTGCCTTAAGCTTGCTTAGCAAAACCGAGAGTTGCTGGCGTGATAACGAAGGGTCACCACTAAAACGCACTACCACATTGCTATTTTGCTGCTCTAGCTGGGTGATGAAGCGGAAATCTTTGCCAAGATAAAGTTGGGCAGCAAGGGCGGTAACCATTTTCTGGGTACTGGCTGGTGGCTGATATCGTGCATCTCGCTGAGAAAAAAGCGTGTTGCCGGTTTTGGCATCCGTGATGAGCAATGCGGTGTCGTGACCGTAGGGCAGTGCTTTAAAGTCGGGTTGATAACCTTTGAGCGCAACTGGAGTTGTAGGCTGATCTGTTGTGGCTTGTTCTGCAAGGGCCACATGAGGAAATACGGTTAGGCTTGCTGATAGTAGCAAGAGACGAAATGGCAGACGCATCGGTGGCCTTCTATAGAATAGGGAGTGAGTACATTACTGTCCCCATGATAAACAATATTAGGCAGATAAAAAGTCAGAGATCAGCAAGCTTATTGGAGACGTTGGAAGTGTATTGATAAATAAATGTCTTTTGCGGTTTCTAGGAAAAAAAGCATAAAAAAACACCGGCCAGAAGGCCGGTGTTTAGAAAAGGCTGTGTTAAAACTCTATATCCAAGAAGGATTAGAAGTCGTAACGTGCACCTAGAACGAACTCGTCAGAAGTGTCTGCACGAGTCTCTGCGCCTGCATCAGATAGGCTTAGGTTGTTGAACTTGTAAGACGCGTAAGCGCGGAAGTTCTTGTTGAAGTAGTGAGTCGCATCGATAGCGATAGAGTCAGCTAGTGCTTCGTTAGAAGAAGCGTCAGCATCTTCTAGGTAGTTGTAAGTTGCTACGAATACAGTTTTGCCGTAAGTGTAGGCTGCAGCAAATTCGTAACCGCGTACTTTGTCAGCTTCAGTGTTACGAGAGTCTTGGTATAGACCTGCTACGTAGAAGTCACCGTAAGTGTACGAGATAGCACCGAATGCGTTTTTCTCTGTATCAAGATCTTCATTGTCTTGCTCACCGTAACCAGCACCGAACGCTAGACCCATGTCCATTGCGTAGATACCACCAACAGAGTAACCATCGACATCGTAAGTTGTGCCGTTATCAAGCTCGTTGTCACCGTTAAACACGTAGTTAGCTTTAACTGTTAGGTTGTCGCCACCTAGGTCGAAAGAACCAACGTATGCTAGGTTGTTACCAATACGGTCAGCAGCGCCAATTTTGCCGCCCGCTTCGTTACCGTGGTAAGACATGATATCAGTGAAGTCAGTGATCATGCCTAGAGAACCGTCAGTCTTACCGTAGCGAACCTGACCGAAGTCACCGCCGATACCCGCGTTTAGGTGACGGTTGTTTACTTCGTTACCGTCAGTGTATTCGCCTTCCCAGAAACCAGTAGCGTATACAGTGTCAGTGATGTCTGTTTTACCAGCAATGTTTACACGAACACGAGTTTTGTCAGTAACTTTGCTGTCACCAGCATCGTTGTCAGACATTAGAGCACGAGCTTCAAAACGGCCGCCTACTGCTAGGCTAGAAGTTTCGTCAGAGTAAACTTCTGCTGCGTTTGCTACAGAAGAGATAGATGCTGCTGCTACTGCTAGAGCAATCAGTTTCTTGTTCATTGTCGAATCCTTTTGGAATTTTTTGTTGTATGCATATCTGTGCTAAATGCATGCTGTTCTTTTTACTGGTCTCTGGCCCGATCTGTTAGTAAAAAAAACTGAAAAATACTTTATTTCAATGATTTCCAAGTGGGGTGAGGTGGTTAATGCATGAGATATCAGGTGGTTACCTTCGATCAAAAAAGTTCGCCCTTGGTGGCGTTTTTTAGCTATTTTTAGGGTTTGTTTGTGGTGCTTTTAGGTGGGTGAAATTGTTTTATTGCGTGATTTTGTGATCTTTGGCGCATAATTTTTAACCTGTATGCGCTAGGCCTATGGTTTGTGAAATTTTTATGATTTCCCGCCGCTGCGATAGCGCCTGTAACCAAAAGTATGCCGCTGAATGAACAAGGGTGATCTCTTTGGCATCTTTGTTTAGAATGAAGTGTTCCCATTAGTAATCGTCTAGTTCGGCCAAGTCGTCGGGCTGGCTTTGTTTTGCCTTTTATAGCAGTGGCTATACGGGCGTTGAGGTAATAAGAGTTATGGATAAGATTCCAATGACGGTACGCGGCGAGAAGCTGCTACGTGAAGAACTGGAAGTACTAATTAAGCGTCGCCCGATCATTTCACAGGCCATTGGTGAGGCGCGTGAGTTGGGTGATCTGAAAGAAAATGCGGAATACCACGCTGCCCGTGAAGAGCAGGGTATCTGTGAAGCGCAGATCCGTGATATCGAATACAAGTTGTCTGTGGCTCAGGTAATCGATGTAACCAAGATGCAGAACACCGGTAAGGTGATTTTTGGTACGACAGTTACCTTGATTGATGTGGATACCGACGAAGAAGTGACTTACCAAATCGTGGGTGATGACGAAGCAGAAATCAAAGCGGGTCGCATTTCAGTGAATTCACCGATTGCCCGTGGCCTTATCGGCAAAATGCAGGACGACGAAGTGACAATCACTACACCAGGTGGTGCACGCGAGTTCGAAATTGCGGAAGTGGCTTACATTTAATCACACGAAATTGTTATTAAATGTATCTGTAAAGAATGGATCATGGCATTCCGTGCCATGATTCAGGCATAAAAAAGGCCGCAGCGGCGGCCTTTTTTATTTGCGAGGAAGCTCGATCTTGCGCTCTTCGCTCTGGCGGTAAAGAACCAGAGTTTTACCGATAACCTGGACTTTCTCTGCCTTGGTTTCGCGTACAATTGCGTCAACGATCAAAACCTTAGTCTCGCGCTCTTCAGCAGCCACTTTAACCTTGATAAGCTCGTGGTGGTTAAGTGCCAGTTCAATCTCGGCAATCACGGCTTCTGTCAGGCCATTTGCGCCCATTAGGACAACTGGCTTTAGGTTGTGGGCAAGACCTTTAAGGTATTGCTTCTGCTTGGTGCTTAGATTCATGTCGGCTCTATTATTAAATTAGGGTTGAAAACCGCGTATTCTAACGCCATATAGTCTAGAAGACTAATTTGTTTAGTATACGCCATTTGTGGTGTTGCTGAGTATACTTGATAAGTACCCAAACTCATTAGGTAAATCATGAGTAAGAAAAAACATTCGGGCAGCTCTGGCCGATGGCTGAAAGAACATTTTGATGACAAGTATGTTCTAGAAGCGCAAAAAAAGGGCTACCGTTCCCGCGCGATTTTCAAAATTGAAGAAATCCAAAATAAAGACAAACTCCTGAAACCCGGTATGACGGTGGTTGACTTGGGAGCGGCTCCTGGTGGGTGGTCTCAGTATGCGGCTGAAGTTGTTGGTGATGAAGGGCAGGTGATTGCCTGTGACATCCTACCAATGGACTCACTGCCTGGTGTGAGCTTCCTGCAAGGGGATTTCCGCGAAGAAGCGGTCTTGGATGCACTGCTTGAGCGTATCCAGCCAGACATGGTTGATGTTGTGTTATCTGACATGGCACCGAACATGAGTGGCAACTTGGCTTCTGATCAGCCTAGAGCTATGTATCTTGTTGAACTAGCATTAGATATGTGTAGACAGGTACTTGCGCCTAATGGCAGCTTTGCGGTAAAAGTTTTCCAAGGTGAAGGCTTTGACCAATATCTGGCAGAAGTGCGTAGTATGTTTAAAGTGGTCAAAATTCGTAAGCCAGATTCGTCACGAGATCGCTCTCGTGAGGTATATATTGTAGCTACAGGTTACAAACTGTAGTACCCTAAATTCATCTATTAGTTATCGCGGGGTTAACACCTTGAGTGACATGGCAAAAAACTTGATTTTGTGGTTGGTCATCGCTGTGGTTCTGATGTCTGTATTCCAGAGCTTCGGTCCCGGTGATAGTGCTGGCCGTCAAGTCGACTATACAACCTTTGTCCGTGAAATCGGTCAGGATCAGATAAGGGAAGTGCGATTCAATGATCGTGAAATTACCGTATTCAAACGTGATAACACGCGATACGTCACTTATCTACCTGTCGTTAACGACCAAAAGCTGTTAGACGACCTTATTAACGCTAACGTAAAGGTCATGGGTACTCCGCCTGAGGAGCCAAGCCTACTGGCCTCAATCTTTATTTCCTGGTTCCCGATGCTATTGCTCATCGGTGTCTGGATCTTCTTCATGCGCCAAATGCAGGGCGGCGGTGGCAAAGGTGCCATGTCGTTCGGTAAATCCAAGGCTCGTATGATGAGTGAAGACCAGATCAAAACAACCTTTGCTGATGTAGCGGGTTGTGATGAAGCCAAAGAAGACGTGAAGGAGCTGGTTGACTACCTACGTGATCCAAGCCGTTTCCAGAAGCTGGGTGGTAAGATCCCAACCGGTGTTCTGATGGTTGGTCCTCCTGGTACGGGTAAAACCTTGTTGGCGAAAGCCATTGCCGGTGAAGCGAAAGTACCGTTCTTTACTATCTCAGGTTCTGATTTCGTAGAAATGTTCGTCGGTGTGGGTGCATCCCGTGTCCGTGACATGTTCGAGCAGGCAAAGAAAGCTGCCCCTTGTATCATCTTTATCGATGAGATCGATGCGGTAGGCCGTCAGCGTGGTGCTGGTGTGGGTGGTGGTCACGATGAGCGTGAGCAGACCTTGAACCAGATGCTGGTTGAAATGGATGGTTTCGAGGGTAACGAAGGTATCATCGTTATCGCCGCAACTAACCGTCCTGACGTATTGGACCCAGCACTATTGCGTCCTGGTCGTTTCGACCGCCAGGTAGTAGTAGGCTTGCCAGACGTTCGTGGCCGTGAGCAAATCCTGAAAGTTCACATGCGTAAAGTGCCGCTCGACGGTGATGTGAAACCTGAGCTTATCGCTCGTGGTACTCCGGGTTTCTCTGGTGCTGATCTGGCTAACCTTGTTAACGAAGCGGCCCTGTTTGCTGCCCGTGGTAACAAGCGTACGGTTTCTATGGTTGAGTTCGAACTGGCGAAAGACAAAATCATGATGGGCGCAGAGCGCAAGTCTATGGTGATGTCTGAAGATCAGAAAGAATCGACCGCATACCACGAAGCGGGACACGCAATCATCGGCCGCCTAGTACCGGATCACGATCCTGTGTACAAGGTCTCGATCATTCCTCGTGGCCGTGCATTGGGTGTGACCATGTACCTGCCTGAGCAAGACCGTGTCAGCCACTCCCGTGAGTTCTTGGAGTCAATGATTTCGAGCCTATACGGTGGTCGCTTGGCAGAAGAGCTTATCTACGGTGTCGACAAGGTATCTACTGGTGCATCAAACGATATCGAGCGTGCGACAGATATCGCGCGTAAGATGGTGACCCAGTGGGGTTTCTCTGAAAAATTGGGTCCATTGCTGTATGCAGAAGATGAAGGCGAGGTATTCCTAGGCCGTTCAGTCACGCAGAGCAAGCACATGTCAGACGATACGGCGAAGCTTATCGATAACGAAGTTCGCGCTATCATTGACCGCAACTACGAGCGTGCTCGTGAAATCCTTGAGCAAAACATGGATATCATGCATGCGATGAAAGATGCGCTGATGAAGTACGAAACCATCGATGCTGGTCAGATTGATGACTTGATGGATCGCAAAACTGAAATCCGTGCGCCGAAGGGCTGGGGTGATGAGAATGACACCCTGAAAGCTGGCGATGCTGCTCCCGAGCAGCAAAGTGAGCAACAGGAAGCACCTGCTGAACCAAAAGCAGAAGTAAAACCTGAGCAAGCTCCTGAAGCACAGCAACCAGTGCAGAACAAAGAAGACGACAAGCCACAGGCTTAATCGTTAGACGCTAATCAAAAACCCCGACCTTGCTCGGGGTTTTTTGTATCTATAACATCCATCGCTAAATACCAAGTGTTATAACACCTAGATTTATGGCCTAGGAGCAGACAAGTTGATCCTCAAGAGCAAATCAAAAACGTTAGATCTCTCTCGCCCCCACACCATGGGGATTTTGAACGTTACGCCGGATTCATTTTCAGATGGCGGCCGCTTCAACCAGATGGATGCAGCCTTGCGCCATGCTGAGGAAATGCTTGCCGCAGGGACGTCGATTTTGGATATCGGCGGTGAGTCTACCCGCCCTGGGGCTGATGATGTTTCTCTCGAGCAAGAGCTTGACCGGGTAGTACCGGTTATTGAGGCGTTACGTCAGCGCTTTGATTGCTGGATCTCGATCGATACCAGTAAAGCGAAGGTGATGACCGAAGCGGTGAGTGCCGGTGCCGATCTCATCAATGATGTCCGAGCCCTTCAGGAGCCGGGAGCGTTACAGGCGGCAGCCGGTGCCGGTGTGCCAATTTGTATAATGCATATGCAAGGGCAACCGCGTACAATGCAGCATCAACCGTCATATCAAGATGTCATCGCCGATGTCGGTGACTTCCTGGCGGAACGAATCACTGCCTGTGAGCAAGTTGGGATAGCGCGCGAGCAGCTACTGCTCGATCCCGGCTACGGGTTTGGCAAAACCCTAGAGCATAATTACCAGTTGCTTGCTCACCTTGATGACTTCCATCGCTTCGGCTTGCCACTTTTAGTGGGGATGTCGCGAAAGTCGATGGTATTCAAATTATTAAACAAACAACCAGCCGATTGTATGGCTGGAAGCCTTGCCTGTGCCGCAATAGCAGCGATGAAAGGGGCCCAGATCATCCGGGTCCATGATGCGAAAGAGACGGTGGACGTCCTTAAGGTGTGCGAGATGACGCTGTCCCAATACCGGGATAAGTAACCTTCTCAGGCTAGGTTGAAGATAGAAATATTGCTAGGAGCAGATAATGGCTGAGCGTAAGTACTTTGGTACCGATGGTATTCGTGGTTTAGTGGGCAAAGGACCAATTACTCCAGATTTTGTGTTGAAACTAGGTTGGGCTGCCGGCCGAGTCTTGTCCCAGCAGGGCACCAAGAAAGTAATCATCGGTAAAGATACCCGTATCTCTGGCTATATGTTGGAGTCTGCATTGGAAGCCGGTTTGGCGGCAGCAGGCTTGCAGGCCGCATTTACAGGCCCGATGCCAACCCCGGCAGTTGCGTACCTTACCCGTACTTTCCGTGCTGAAGCCGGTATTGTGATTTCAGCTTCACACAACCCTTATTACGATAACGGTATTAAGTTCTTCTCGTCAGAAGGGACCAAGCTTCCTGATGAGGTTGAGTTGGCGATTGAAGCAGAGTTGGACAAGCCGTTGACATGTGTCGAGTCGGCTATGTTGGGTAAGGCCTACCGCATCAATGATGCAGCCGGTCGTTATATCGAGTTTTGTAAGGGGACCTTCCCGAGCAAGTATGACTTGGCGGGCTATAAAATCATTGTCGACTGTGCCCACGGTGCGACCTACCACATTGCGCCTAGCGTATTCAAAGAGCTAGGGGCTGAAGTGATCACTATCGGTTGCGAGCCGAACGGTACCAACATCAACGACAAAGTGGGTGCAACGGATGTTGCAGCACTGCAGGCCAAAGTCCTGGAAGAGAAAGCAGACTTCGGTATTGCCCTAGATGGTGATGGGGACCGTGTGATCATGGTTGATGAGGAAGGCAACAAAGTTGACGGCGACCAGATTGCTTACATCATTGCCCGCGATGCCCTGCGCCGTGGTGAGCTCAAAGGTGGTGTGGTCGGTACGCTGATGACCAACCTAGGAATGGAAAATGCTCTGAAAAACCTCGGTATCCCGTTTGTTCGCGCTAAAGTGGGTGACCGCTACGTGATGGAAGAGCTCAAAAAGCACGGTTGGCTGATCGGTGCAGAGAACTCGGGTCACGTCATTTTGCTTGATAAAGTGACGACGGGTGACGGCATTGTTGCGGGCTTGCAGGTGATGGCATCCATTGTCGGTAGCAAGATGTCACTGAAAGAGTTGGCCGATGGGGTCACTATGTACCCACAGGTTCTGGAGAACGTACGTTTTGCCGGTGAGTCTAACCCATTGGAATCAGACGCAGTTCTGTCTGCAACTGCTGCTGTTGAGGCTAAACTAGGGGATAAGGGACGTGTTTTGCTGCGTAAATCCGGTACAGAACCTTTGATCCGTGTGATGGTTGAAGGGGAAGACGCTGCACTGGTCAAGGAGTCAGCCCTGCTGATTGCCGAGGCCGTGAAGGAAAGCTGCTGATTTTGTCCTGATTTCGACTGACTGGTGTCGGTTTTGCCTAAATCTTCGACAAGTAATTCAAGAAACAGAGTTTTCGAGGAAATTTTACTTGTCAGTGAAGATGGCTTTCGCTAGTATTCATTCCGCTCCTAATGGAAGGGGTGCGCTGGCACTGCTGAAGCAAAGCCGGCACAACAATTTAACCATAGGTGGAACCCATGTACGAAATTCTACTTGTGATTTATCTGTTGGCTGCGCTTGGTGTTATTGGCCTAGTTTTGGTTCAACAAGGTAAAGGCGCAGATATGGGAGCCTCATTTGGGGCTGGCGCATCAGGAACCCTGTTTGGCGCGAGCGGCTCTGGAAACTTCCTGACCCGAATGACTGCAGTTTTTGCGACCATCTTTTTCGTTATCAGCTTGGTGCTTGGCAACATGAGCGCTAAAAAAGCAGGCGAAACCAGTGGTTGGGAAAACCTAAGCGCTCCGGCAACTGAACAAGTTGTTGTTGAGCCTACTCAGAATGCACCTGTAAATAGTGACATTCCTGAGTAAATAAAGAATTTAGCCGAGATGGTGAAATTGGTAGACACGCTAGCATGAGGTGCTAGTGCCGCAAGGTGTAGGGGTTCAAGTCCCCTTCTCGGCACCATTATTACTCGCTTGAAAGAGTGAGGTCTGGGCGATATAATCGCCGTCAGATTACGGACGCGGGGTGGAGCAGCTTGGTAGCTCGTCGGGCTCATAACCCGAAGGTCGTCGGTTCAAATCCGGCCCCCGCAACCACTTTCCGAAAAAACAGCTATTCTTAGTAAGGTTGTTTTTTCTATCACAGCGATATGCTGTGGTATCAGGGTCCAGTGATATTAAACCCCGTAATTCGGGGTTTTTTATTATCTGAAACATGACCATTCAGGTATCTACTGGGCTTTATAGCCCTTTTTTTGTTTCCGGGGGGTTGTTTTGACAGCTTTAGAGATGCAATTGACCGAACTGCTTGAAGCGCCAGTAACGGCGACAGGCTATGAACTTGTCGGTCTGGAATTTATTCGTGCAGGCGAACATTCGACGCTGCGTGTATTTATCGATCACGAAAACGGCATTACCGTTGACGATTGTGCCGAAGTTAGCCGCCAGGTAAGCGCGGTGATGGACGTTGAAGATCCTATCACTGTTGCCTATAACCTGGAGGTCTCTTCCCCGGGTCTTGAAAGGCCGCTATTTAAAGCCGCACATTACCAGCAGTTTATTGGCCACGAGGTCAGCCTGGTGTTGAAAATGGCGATGGGCAACCGTCGTAAGTGGAAAGGTGACATCGTTGCAGTTGAAGGCGAGCTTGTCACATTAAATGTTGATGGCAATGAAGAAACATTTGCACTGAGCAATATTTCCAAGGCCAACCTGGTTCCAAAATTCTAACCGCTAAAATTGGGGCATTAGAAATGAACAAAGAAATCTTGGCTGTCGTTGAAGCGGTATCCAACGAAAAAGCTGTACCTCGTGAGCGCATCTTTGAAGCACTAGAGATCGCACTGGCAACAGCGACGAAGAAAAAATACGAAGCGGAAATCGATGTACGCGTTGCTATCGACCGTAAAACTGGCGAATTCGAAACGTTCCGTCGTTGGAAGGCAGTTGAAGAAGTGACTCAGCCTACGCTTGAAATCACTTTGGAAGCGGCCAAGTTTGATGATGAAACCATCGAGCTAGAAGGTTTTGTTGAAGACCAAATCGAATCAGTAACGTTTGACCGTATTACTACCCAGACTGCAAAGCAGGTTATCGTTCAGAAAGTTCGTGAAGCCGAGCGTGCACAGATCGTTGAGCAATTTATTGACAACGAAGGTGAGCTAATCACCGGTGTAGTAAAGAAAGTTAACCGCGATGCTGTTATCATTGACCTTGGTAACAATGCAGAAGCTGTTATCCAGCGTGACGACCAGTTGCCACGTGAAAACTTCCGCCCGGGTGACCGTGTTCGTGGCCTACTTTACAAAGTGGCGCCTGAAGCTCGTGGTTTCCAATTGTTCATGACTCGCTCTAAGCCTGAAATGCTATCAGAGCTATTCCGCATCGAAGTGCCGGAAATCGGCGAAGAGATGATTGAACTGATGGGTGCTGCTCGTGATCCAGGTTCTCGTGCCAAGATTGCTGTAAAGACTAACGACAAGCGCATCGACCCTGTGGGTGCATGTGTTGGTATGCGTGGTGCACGTGTACAGGCCGTATCTGGCGAGCTAGGCGGTGAGCGTATCGATATCGTACTGTGGGACGAAAACCCAGCTCAGTTCGTGATCAACGCGATGGCACCGGCAGAAGTTAGCTCTATCATCGTTGATGAAGACAACCACACTATGGACATTGCTGTTGAGAAGGACAACCTTGCTCAGGCAATCGGCCGCAGTGGTCAAAACGTACGTCTGGCTTCTCAGCTAACTGGCTGGGAACTGAACGTTATGACTGTTGAAGATCTTCAGAAGAAACACCAGGAAGAAGCCCAAGAGTCTATCGAAGTGTTCACTAAGCACCTAGATATCGACGAAGACTTCGCCACTGTATTGGTTGAAGAAGGCTTCACGACGCTAGAAGAAATCGCCTACGTTCCTGTAGCCGAACTGATGGGCGTTGAAGGTCTGGATGAAGACACTGTTGAAGAGCTGCGTAACCGTGCGAAAGAAGCGCTTACCACGCTAGCCCTTGCTCAGGAAGAATCTTTTGAAGGTGTTGAGCCTGCAGAAGACCTACTGGGCCTGGAAGGCTTGGAGCGTGAACTTGCGTTCAAACTGGCCGCTAAAGGCGTTGCAACGCTAGAAGATCTTGCTGACCAAGGTACTGACGATCTAACTGACATCGAAGGTATCGACGAAGCAAGAGCGGGCGAGCTAATCATGGCTGCTCGTAACATTTGCTGGTTCAGTGACGAAGCATAAAATTTAATCGCAAGGGAGGAGCAGCATGTCAGAGGTTACAGTTAAAGCACTTGCCGAGGAAATCGGCACGCAGATTGACCGTTTGCTTCAACAGTTTGCCGATGCTGGTATCAGCAAGAAAGCTGAAGATAGCGTAAGCCAACAAGAAAAACAGAGTCTATTGGCCCACCTTAAGAAAGAACATGGTGGCGATAGCACATCTGGCGAGGCTCCTACACGCCTTACTTTGCAACGTAAGACCCGAAGCACGCTGAGTGTTTCGGGCTCAGGTGGCAAAAATAAAAGTGTTCAGGTAGAAGTGCGCAAAAAGCGCACCTACGTAAAGCGTTCTGCGCTTGAAGAAGAACAGCGTGCCGCGGAAGAAGCGAAGCGCCAGGCTGAAGATGCAGCCCAGCGCGAAGCGGAAGAAGCCGCTCAGCGAGCAGCCGAAGAAGCTGCCAAGCGTGAAGCAGAAGAGCTGGCAAAACGCGAGGCGGAAGAAGCTGCTAAGCGTGCTGCTGAAGAAAAGCGTTTAGCTGAAGAACAAGCTAAGCAACATGCAGAACAGAATGCCGAACGTAATGCTGAGGACAAGCAGAAACGTGACGCAGAAGATAAGCGTTTGGCTGAAGAAAAAGCTAAACGCGCCGCCGCTGACGAACAGGCTAAAAAAGAAGCTGAGGCGCTACAACGTCGCCGGGAAGAGGAAGCCAAGCGTAAAGCCGAAGAAGAGAGTCAGCGTCAGCTAGAAGAGGCACGCAAAATGGCAGAAATGAATGAAAAGAACTGGTCAAAACCTGACCAGGAAAAAGGTAATATGGATAAAGCAGACTACCATACTACAACGTCTAGCTACGCTCGCGCAGCTGAAGACGAACAGGACCGTAAAGAAGAAGGCGGTCGCCGTCGTAAGAAGAAAAAAGCGGGTGCTAAGCAAGACGACCGCAATGCACGCGGTGGTCGTAACCAGCGTGGTCGCGGCAAGCAGCAGATGGCTAAACCAACATCAATGCAGCACGGTTTCGACAAAACAGCGACAGTTGCCAAGCAAGATGTTGTAATCGGCGAGACTATCGTTGTTTCTGAACTTGCTAACAAGATGTCTGTTAAAGGCGTTGAAGTTATCAAGGTGATGATGAAGATGGGTGCAATGGCAACCATCAACCAGGTTATCGACCAGGAAACTGCTGCACTAGTAGCAGAAGAAATGGGCCACAAAGTTATCCTGCGTAAAGAGAACGAACTGGAAGAAGCCGTTCTTTCTGACCGTGACGAAAACCTAGCGGTTGTTCCTCGTGCGCCGGTTGTAACTATCATGGGTCACGTTGACCACGGTAAGACCTCTACCCTTGACTACATCCGTAAAGCACACGTTGCGTCGGGTGAAGCGGGTGGTATTACCCAGCACATCGGTGCATACCACGTTGAAACTGACAACGGTATGATCACCTTCCTTGATACTCCGGGACACGCCGCGTTTACCGCAATGCGTGCTCGTGGTGCTCAAGCGACAGATATCGTTGTTCTTGTTGTTGCTGCAGACGATGGCGTAATGCCACAGACTGTTGAGGCAATCCAGCACGCGAAAGCGGCAGGTGTACCTCTGATCGTTGCAGTTAACAAGATCGATAAAGAAGACGCTAACCCAGACAACGTTAAGAACGAGCTTGCTCAGTACGACGTTATTCCTGAAGAGTGGGGCGGCGAGAACATCTTCGTTCATATCTCTGCTAAGCAGGGTACAAACATCGATGGTCTTCTTGAGTCTATCCTTCTACAAGCAGAAGTTCTTGAGCTAACTGCTGTTGCTGAAGGTATGGCAAAAGGTGTGGTTGTAGAATCTCGCCTAGACAAGGGCCGTGGTCCTGTTGCAACTGTTCTTGTTCAGGAAGGTACGCTACGTAAGGGCGATATCGTTCTTTGTGGTCTTGAGCATGGCCGTGTTCGTGCAATGCGCGACGAGCTTGGTAAAGAAATCGAGTCTGCCGGTCCTTCTATCCCAGTAGAGATCCTTGGTCTTTCTGGTGTGCCGTCTTCAGGTGACGAAGCGACTGTTGTTCGTGACGAGCGTAAAGCACGTGAAGTTGCACTTTACCGCCAAGGCAAGTTCCGTGACGTTAAACTGGCTCGTCAGCAGAAAGCGAAGCTGGAAAACATGTTCTCTAACATGGCTGCCGGTGAAGTTGCTGAGCTGAACGTTGTACTGAAAGCTGACGTACAGGGTTCTGTTGAAGCGATTGCTGACTCACTACGTAAGCTATCAACTGAAGAAGTTAAAGTTAACATCGTTGGTTCTGGTGTTGGTGGTATTACTGAAACTGACGCGGTTCTTGCTGCAGCTTCTAACGCTATCATCCTTGGCTTCAACGTTCGTGCTGATGCATCAGCTCGACGTACGGTTGAGACTGAGAACCTTGACCTTCGCTACTACTCAATCATCTACCAGCTGATTGACGAAGTTAAAGCAGCGATGGGCGGTATGCTTTCTCCTGAATTCAAGCAGGAAATCATTGGTCTGGCTGAAGTACGTGACGTATTCAAATCGCCTAAGATCGGTGCTATCGCAGGTTGTATGGTTACTGAAGGTACCATCAAGCGTAACAACCCAATCCGCGTACTGCGTGATAACGTTGTTATCTACGAAGGTGAGCTTGAGTCACTACGCCGCTTCAAAGACGACGTTCAAGAAGTTAAGAACGGCTACGAGTGTGGTATCGGCGTTAAGAACTACAACGATGTTCGTGTCGGCGACCAGATCGAAGTTTACGAAATCATCGAAGTTCAGCGTACCCTTGACTAATATTCAAGGTCTAACCTGCTCTAAGATATAAAAATAATCCATGGGGAGCTTCGGCTCCCCATTGTTTCAAGAGAGCTTTCTCTAAGAGAGGCAATGAATGTCTAAAGAATTTAGCCGCACCCAGCGTGTTGCGCAGCAGCTTCAGAAGGAGCTGGCCGTGATCCTGCAGCGTGAGATCAAAGACTCGCGTATTGGCATGACCACTATTTCAAGTGTCGACGTTTCCCGCGATATGGGTTACGCCAAAGTGTACGTGACCTTCCTGACTGTGGGCGAGCAAACCCCTGAAGGCAGCCTGGAAGCACTGCGCGAGATGGCACCGTACATCCGCTCACTACTGGGCAAGCAGATCCGCCTGCGTGTTACTCCTGAGCTAAACTTCATCTTTGATAAGTCACTAACCGAAGGTATGCGTATCTCGACTCTAGTGTCTAAAGCTGTACGCGAAGATGAAGAACGCCGTGGCGATGAGCCACAGGCAGAAGACGAGGAGTAATCGATGGCACGTCGTCGTAAGGGCCGTCCTATTGATGGTGTGATCCTGGTAGATAAGCCAACTGGGATCAGCTCGAATGATACGCTGCAGAAAGTAAAGCGTATCTTCTTTGCCCAGAAAGCCGGCCATACCGGTGCCTTGGATCCTCTAGCGACAGGCATGCTGCCGATTTGCTTTGGTGAAGCGACCAAGTTCTCCCAGTTCCTGCTTGATTCGGACAAGCGCTACCGGGTGATTGCCAAGCTGGGTGAGCGTACCGACACCTCGGACTCCGACGGTGAAGTGGTGCAGACCCGCGAAGTCAAAGTTGACCGCGGCCAGCTTGAGCGCTGTATTGCCAAGTTCCGCGGTACCACCGACCAGATCCCGTCGATGTACTCGGCGCTGAAGTACCAGGGCCGCAAGCTTTACGAGTACGCCCGCGAAGGGATTGAAGTACCGCGCGAGTCGCGCAAGATCACTGTGTATTCCGTTGAGTTGCTGCGCTTTAGCAACAACGAAGTGGAAATGGAACTGCATGTGTCGAAAGGCACCTACATCCGCACCATCGTTGATGATCTGGGCGAGATGCTAGGTTGCGGCGCCCACGTGACTTACCTGCGCCGTACCGGTGTCTCCAACTACCCGGTTGAGCGCATGGTAACCATTGAGCAACTTGAAGCCCTGCTTGAGCAAGCCAAAGGCCAGGATATCGCGCCTTCTGAACTGCTAGATCCGCTGCTATTGCCAATGGACACCGCTGTACAGGACCTACCGGAGGTCAACATCATCCCGCAGATCGCAATCTTTGTCCGCAACGGCAACCCGGTCAATGCAGGCCGTGTACCGGCTGAA
This sequence comes from Photobacterium sp. BZF1, assembly GCF_014349205.1. Taxonomy (NCBI): domain Bacteria; kingdom Pseudomonadati; phylum Pseudomonadota; class Gammaproteobacteria; order Vibrionales; family Vibrionaceae; genus Photobacterium; species Photobacterium sp. BZF1. The sequence continues at coordinate 408 of NZ_JACSOF010000057.1, read as the reverse complement.
GGTACCCAGGTACGCATTACCGTCGGTGAAGAACGCGAGTTTATCGGTGTCGGTATCATCGACCGCGAAGGCATGCTAGCGCCAAAGCGTGTAGTGGTGAATGAGCAGACCGCTCAGTAACGGATGCTGCTTTAAAATCCCCGGCCAAGCGCTGGGGTTTTTTTACAAAGGCCCTAGGAAAAGCCGGTCCTCGGACCTAGGAAAAGCAATAATGGGTCCTAGGAATAACTGGCCCTAGGAAAAGCGGGAACAGCGAAAGAACAAGAGCGAAGAACTTGACGTTGTATCACTATAAGTGAACGCTCCTGCAGGACCAAGGACCAAGGACCAAGGACCAAGGACCAAGGACCAAGGACCAAGGACCAAGGACCAAGGACCAAGGACCAAGGACCAAGGACCAAGGACCAA
>NZ_JACSOF010000056.1:0-37659 GCF_014349205.1 Photobacterium sp. BZF1 | reverse complement strand
TTGTCATCTTATCATAGTTAAATAATCGAGAAACTGTAATGATAAAAGAAGTATTACTGGGTGCATTTGCGCTCCTATCTACAAGTGTATTATCTGCAGGAATGGATAAAGAAATTGCTTCTTGTGCTGTGGTTGAGGGTGAGTTAGCACGACTAGATTGTTTTGACTCCTTAGCAAAACAATATAAATTAGATAAACCACAAAATGTGGGTGCAAAATTGACGGAAACAGGACATTGGAATGTATCTGAAACTGTTAACCCTATAGACGATTCCAAAACCGTTACCTTAGTGTTGGATGCCTCATCCGGAAAAAGCAGATGGAAAGACAAAATCTATTTTGTTGCTCGTTGTCAAAGTAATAAAACTGATGTGTATATTGGCTGGAATGATTACTTAGGTAGTGAAGCGTCGGTACTTACGCGTATTGGTTCCAACAAAGCGGTAACATCAAAATGGTATCTATCTACAGATAGTCAAGCAACATTTCATAAAAAGCCAATTTCCTTCCTAAAGAGTATGGAAGAGGCGAATAAACTAGTCGCTCAAATTACCCCATATAATGAGAGTCCTGTAACAGCAATTTTTGATACTACAGGCTTATCAAATGCATTAGCACCTTTACGAAAGACTTGTAACTGGTGAGTTGATATTACTATCGGTTTTCGTTTGAGTATAAAAAGGGCGCATAAAGCGCCCTATTTGAGAAAATACTTTCTTCTAACCAAGGATTTCATCAACAAAGTTAGGGACTAGCATAGACGCCGGACCATAACGTTTCTCAGCGAATTCACTTTCAACCTCACTTGGCTCTAAATTAAGCTCGATAGTATGGGCACCGTGCATCGCCGCTTCATGAACAAAACCCGCAGCTGGGTAAACCGCGCCTGAGGTACCAATTGAAATAAACAGGTCTGCTTCAAGCAAAGCGTCGTGAATACGGTCCATACCTATCGGCATTTCGCCAAACCAAACGACATTTGGACGCATAGGTGCAGGCATCTGGCAGCAATGGCAATGATCATCAAGCGAGATATCCCCACTCCACTCTATTGATTGACCTGTTTCACTACATTGGGCCTTCAGCAGCTCGCCGTGCATATGAATTACATTCTTGCTACCAGCGGCTTCATGCAGGTTATCAATGTTCTGAGTCACTATGGTGACCTTACCATCCAGCTCTTGCTCAAGCCTAGCCAGTGCTTTATGGGCGTCATTAGGAAATACCGTCCCACTTTCTAACTGCTGGCGGCGCTGGTTATAGAAATTTTGCACCAGAGCTGGATCTCGATAATACCCTTCAGGCGTTGCCACGTCTTCAATGCGGTGATTTTCCCATAACCCGTCTTGGTCACGGAACGTACGTATGCCTGACTCCGCAGAAATACCTGCGCCGGTTAATACAACAATATTTCGATATGGGAAAAGCATGGCCGTGTCCTTTCTTCAATACTCTATATAGCTTTATACCATTGTTTTCATGTGGTTATAAGTAAAACGTCTACGACATTAGTCTAATTATGGATAACAAATAGTAAGTTATAGTGCATTAGAAAGGTAAGCCTAATTTGCAATAGCTCGATTGATTGTTATTAGTACCGACATTCACAGCGGTTGGTATCATCGCGATAAGGTGGGAACAATGTCGCCTGCATTGACATTATCATACTGAATTTTAAGGCATAAAAAAACCGGTAGTGTTCGCTACCGGTTTTACAATTAGAGTTGAATATTAGGCGTTATCCTGTGCGGCGTTGCCCTTCTTATCGACTTCTACTTTCTCATCATAACCAGGCTGATTCTCAGGCAAGTCTTTGACTTCTTCGTACCACAAGTCGTGGTGCTCTTTAGCCCATGTCTCATCCACCTCACCGGTGATCATGCCATCAAGGCCCGCTTCCATACCAAACAAACCAATATAGATGTGGAAGATGAAACCGCAGATCAGCACCAATGCAGATAGCATGTGCACTAGATGCGATAACTCCATATCACGACGTGTCTGACCGAATAGTGGGAAGTCGAGAATAAAACCACTGACAACAATGAAAGCACCAAAGAATATCAACAGCCAAAAGATAGCTTTCTCACCACCATTTGAGAACCCAGCTGATGGGTGACTACCCTTATGCTTACCGACCATGCCGCCCATTTTCATGAACCACTGCATGTCGACTTTATTGAAAATACTTTTACGCCACCACTTAATCAGTACTGCCACCAAGAAAATAGCAAACAGAGGGCCGATATAGTTATGGTACTGCTTGGCAGCATAAATTACCCAGCCCCAAAGCTCTGTCGGTACGATAGGCTTGATAAAGTACTTACCGTAAACCAAGGTCAAACCACTGAAAGCCAGGGTCAAGAAGGTAAATGCCAAACTCCAGTGCAATGCCCTATCGAACCGGCTCCAGCGCTTGATCTTACGGCCCGTTTTTGGCTTGCTAAGCTTTAGAGGGCCAACAACCACATACGCCAACGCAACCATGACCAGACTACCGAAAATGGCCAGTGCGCCCAGCGGTGACATCCACTTCTCTTTCATAATGAACCAAGTCTGCCCTGGGACACTGATTAGCACACCGTGCTCTGGTGATTGCGAAGTGGTATAGCCTTCTTGACCATCTTTGACGGCTCGCCAATAGTCAGCACCGGCAAAGCCAATGACTTCATGCCTTACAACAGACTCGCCCAAGCGTTCAGATTCAGAGTTAGCACTGGTTTCGTTACTTGCTGCCGCCGATAATGAAAACATCAAAACCAAAGCGGTCGATAACAAGAAGAACCAGTGTTGAATTCGCTTAGTCATATTACTCCCGACTGTTTGTTCAACAGTTATGTTTAAATCTCTTACCTTGAGGCAACCCCCAACATTGAGGTTGCCTCATTGTCGTTTGCTGGCCTTATTTAAGCCTTACGCACCTTGGCTGCATCGTATGCAAGGTCATCGGTACTCGCCCAACCCGCTTCCTTTGCGCCACGAGCAACAACACGCTCACGATAGATATCAGAGATTTTCGCTGCATCACCAGCCAGCAGTGCCTTAGTTGAACAAAGAGAAGCACACATCGGCAGTTTGCCCTCAGCAATACGGTTAGCACCATATTTCTGTTTTTCTTCTACCGAGCCTGTTTCGACATTCGGACCACCTGCACAGAAAGTACATTTATCCATCTTGCCACGTTCGGCAAAAGCGGTTTGCTGTGGGAACTGCGGAGCACCGAATGGGCAGGCAAACAAACAATAACCACAACCGATGCAGAGATCTTTATCGTGCAGAACGATGCCATCTTCTGTTTGAACAAAACAATCCGCCGGACACACCGCCATACATGGCGCGTCACTACAATGCATGCAGGCTACCGAGATTGAGTTTTCATTCGGTAGACCATCGTTCAGGGTCACGACGCGACGGCGTTGAATACCCCACTCAAGCGCATCATCGTTTTCGTTTTTACAAGCTGTCACACAACCGTTGCACTCAATACAACGTTTAGAGTCACAAAGAAATTTCATACGTGCCATCAGAATGACTCCTTACGCTTTAGAGATTTTACAGAGGGTGACTTTGGTTTCCTGCATCTGGGTAACAGGGTCATAACCATAAGTCGTTGCCGTGTTGGCGGCTTCGCCCGAAACAAACGGGGCACAGCCTTCTGGGTATCGACCACGTAGATCTTCACCCTGGAACTTACCGCCGAAGTGGAACGGAATAAATGCCATTCCTGGTTTCACACGAGGCGTGACCATGGCCTTAACATGGATACGGCCCTTTTCAGCGCCCTCTACCCACACCATCTCACCGTCTTTGAAGCCAATATCGTTGGCATCTTTGGGGTTCACCTCTACAAACATCTCTTGCTGCAATTCTGCCAGCCAGGGGTTAGAACGGGTTTCATCACCACCGCCCTCATACTCAACCAATCGACCGGAGGTCAATACGATTGGGTATTCGCCAGACACGTCTTTGTCTTGGATCGATTTGTACAACGTTGGCAGACGGAACATGGCTTCACTGTCATTCCACGTTGGGTAATCTGTTACAAGGTCACGTCGAGGCGTGTACAGCGGTTCACGGTGCAACGGAACTGCATCTGGGAATGTCCAAACCACAGCTCGCGCTTTAGCGTTACCAAATGGGATACAGCCGTGCTTGATGGCAACGCGCTGAATACCGCCAGAAAGGTCAGTCTTCCAGTTTTTACCTTCAGCTTGCGCCTGCTCTTCTGCTGTCAGGTCATCCCACCAACCAAGTTGCTTAAGCATCTTGTCGGTAAATTCTGGGTAACCATCTTCAAGCTCACAGCCAAGAGAGAAGCTGTCATCTGCAAGAAGGCTTTCACCGTTACGTTCTACACCAAAACGGGCACGGAAGTTACCACCACCTTGGGCAACAGTTTTCGACGTATCGTAAAGAATATGGGTACCCGGGTGTTTCAACTCAGGAGTCCCCCAACAAGGCCAAGGCAAACCGTAAGTTTCACCGTTTGCAGGGCCGCCTTCGGCTTCCAAGGACGTCTTGTGGAATGTGTGCCAGTTCTGCTGGTGCTCTTTCAGACGCTCAGGACTCTGGCCGGTATAACCGATAGTCCACATACCCTTGTTGTACTCGCGGGTGATGTCTTCAATCACAGGCTGGTTGTTTTCGACACGGATGTGCTTGAACAATTGCTCAGAAAGACCCAGCTTCTGAGAAAGCAGGTACATAATTTCATGGTCAGGTTTTGATTCGAATAGCGGCTCAATGATCTGATCTCGCCACTGCACCGAACGGTTGGTTGCGGTTACAGACCCCGTAGTTTCGAACTGGGTGGTTGCTGGCAGCAGATAGACGTTGTCTTTGCGGTTGTTCATTACCGCAGCGACACCTGGGTACGGGTCGACAATGACCATCATATCCAGTTTTTCCATTGCCTTACGCATTTCAGTACCACGGGTCTGCGAGTTCACCGCATGGCCCCAGTAGAACATGGCGCGGATGTTGTCGTTCTGCTCAATGTTGGCTTTGTCTTCCAACACGCCATCAATCCAACGGGACACAGGAATACCGGCATTGTTCATCGGTTTCTTGCCGCTGTATTCGTTTTGGTCGAAACGGCCCTTCAGCCACTCGTAGTCGACATCCCACACTTTCGCCCAGTGCTTCCAAGCACCTTCAGAAAGACCGTAGTAACCCGGAAGGTTATCAGACAATACGCCGAAGTCTGTCGCGCCCTGCACGTTATCGTGACCACGGAAAATGTTGGCACCACCGCCTGATTTACCCATATTGCCGAGGGCAAGCTCAAGGATGCAGTAAGCTCGGGTATTGTTATTACCTGTGGTGTGCTGGGTACCACCCATACACCAAACTACACAGCCTGGGCGGTTCTCAGAGAGCATCTTGGCGGTACGGTATACATCGGCTTCAGGCACGCCACTCACGCGCTCTACTTCAGCCGGGGTCCATTTGGCCACCTCTGCTTGTACTTCATCCATCCCCCAAACACGCTGGCGAATGAATTCTTTGTCTTCCCAGCCATTTTTGAAAATGTGGTATAGCACACCCCAGATGAAGGCAACATCAGAGCCCGGACGCAAAGAAACATAGTGATCAGATTTCGCTGCAGTACGGGTGCGACGAGGGTCCGCTACCACAATCTTACAGCTGTTGCGCTCTTTGGCGATCAGGATGTGCTGCATTGCAACTGGGTGTGCTTCTGCAGGGTTTGAGCCGATAAACAGGATCGACTTACAGTTGTGCATGTCATTGAGCGAGTTGGTCATCGCCCCGTAACCCCAGGTATTCGCTACGCCGGCAACGGTTGTGGAGTGACAGATACGTGCCTGGTGGTCAACGTTGTTCGAACCCCATAGCGAGACCATCTTACGGAACAAGTAAGCTTGTTCGTTGTTGTGCTTTGCCGAACCCAACCAGTAAACGGAATCTGGGCCCGACTCTTCGCGGATTTTCTTGACTTGCTGGCTGACTTCATCCAACGCCTGCTCCCAGCTCAGCTTCTTCCACTTGCCGTCAACCAACTTCATTGGGTATTTGATACGGCGTTCACCATGTCCATGCTCGCGAAGTGCGGCACCTTTCGCACAGTGGCCACCGGCGTTGAATGGGTGATCAAAAGCTGGCTCTTGGCCAGTCCAGACCCCTTCCTGTACTTCGGCATAGATACCACAGCCAACAGAACAGTGGGAGCAAATCGTACGTTTCACTTCTACCGGCGCTTTAGGATCGACTTCCTTTGCCTCGGCTTTTTTCATCATGCCCGGCGCAAACAAACTTGCACCAGCCATACCACCAGCAGCAGCCAGTGAAGAGTTACGGATAAAGGAACGACGCGAAATACCTAGCTGGTTTTCGTCCTTGCTTACGTTATCGGAACGTTTAGTCAGTTTCATTTATTGCTCCGCCTTACAAGGTTTCGTAGTAATCGCGAATATGCTGGGTTTCGCGATAGCCAGTAGTATTGTCGTCTTTATTGCCTTCAGGCTTTTCAATCTTCGCCTGAACTGCAGTTGTTGTACCGGCAACCACTGCACCAGCTGCCACACTCAGACCAATATTTTTCAGTAGCTGGCGTCGGCTTTGACTGGTCTCTTTGTGACTGCTCTCTTTATGAATAGATTTGTTCTGCTCACTCATAAAAGCTTGCTCCTTATCGTGTTTTCGAATCCGATCTACTCGTTTCGAAAATCAATTCTTTTGCTAAGTTTTTCGTAAAATAAATAACGACTTAAAAGACATCTTCCAGCTATTCTCTGAGCACTCTCATTACATAGCTAGGTAGCGGTTACGTCGTCACAAAAATGAAAATTAGGTAAAGTCTAGTTCACCTCTACCAATCGTGTTTTTTCCACCAGCAGGAACTGCAAAGCTAACTCGGCAACTGCGCTGTAAAACACGGCACTATTGGCTGCTTTGAGATCAGTGAATAGTCGCTCGAACCAAGTTGCGATATGGCGATTGAAGAAAACTTGCTGTAAGTGCTTATCACCCCCTTCCACCAGCATTGCCATCACTTCCAATAAAGCAGCGATATGGTCTTCCGGCTCTTTGACATTCTCTTCACGGGCAAAGCCCAATTGCATGAGATCACGACGGAGGTGAGCAAGAGGCATTTCCATCAATGAACCGGTTAGATACCAAGATCCAAACGGAACGATCTCGCCACGACCAATACCAATGAAAAGATCTTGATATTCCTCTTCAACAGCTAAAACGGTTGAAGTCTGTGCCGCCAATTTAACAACAGGCCATGAAGCAGCCATTGTGTTAGATGAAGAAGCATTTTGATTCGCTTCAACATCAAGCGCAGAAAGCCAATCCAAAACAGTTTGATCCGGTGCTTTGCGAAACAAATGTGCCAACAAGCCATAAATTTCAACGCGCAATGCACTGTCTTCTAATTGAGTTTGAAGTACTGATTCCATTTGTATTCCCTACACTTTTAGCTGACTTTCAGGATCATCGACGATCGTCGAGAAAATATCGCGAACACGGCAGTCCTCGCACATATTCAAACGGCGGATGGCTTCTCCCTGAAACTGCGAGTGATTTTGTAACTTCTCAGTCAACATTTTCACCATAGATGCGGGCGCAAATGGTTTACCGCAACTGGTACAGCAAGCCGCTTCTTCTTCGTGAAGAACTTGTGCTTCCTGACGAGCCTGAGCATTCCAAATCACACCAGGGTTAAGGGAAATCACTTTTTCAGGACACGCTTTTTCACACATGCCACATTGCACGCAATCTTGTTCAACGAACAAAAGACCTGGACGATCGCCAATAGCATGAAGTGCACGGGTCGGACATATCGACACACATCCCATACACAAAGTGCAATCTTCCGACTTGCATTCAACCGAGCCATAAGGGGCATTTTCAATGACCGCAGAACGTTCTGGTTTTACTGCCGCATTCTCATAAAGGGCATCAAGCACCGTAAACAATTTTTCGCGTTTATCGCCTTCCAATGGAGTAGCAACATTCAATAGTGCAGAGTCAAAACCAGAGAATGCTTTTGCCTCTGAAAAATCAAATAAAGCGATACGTTCAATGTCATAGCCCATTTCAGCCAAAAATGACTGAGCCGTTGCTAATTCATCACGCAGTACACGATCGATAGTGTCAGGAATATAAGAGGTCTTTGTTGCCAAGAGCACTTGATGTGCACCATAGGCCAATGCACTGAACCAAGTATCAATGCCAACTGTCGCCAGTTCTTCCAATGCAACAGGAATAACAGACTCAGGAAGATCAGCGATGATCGTATTTACGTTTTCTTCATCACGGTTACCATAGAAAAGCAACGTTGGTTTTTCGCCGCCTGCTTTTCGATAGTTTTCTAGTAACCGATAAACGAAATGCTGAGTATTTGCCGGATCAGGTAGCGCATATGAAATTGCTTCTGTCGGACAAGCTGTTGCACACGTACCCACTCCTTGGCAAAGGTATGGATTGATTTCAATATGATCGCCCGTGCTGGACAATGCACCAGCAGGACAAGCATCAACACAGCGCTCACATCCAGTCACACCACGAGAAGAATGCGCGCAAAGATCAGGATTCAACCGAAAGTATTTAGGCTTATCAAATGTCCCAATCATCTCAGGCAGATCTTCGATGACATTGGCCAGTTTCGCTTTGCCTGCCCCAACGGCGTAATAACCTGGAGCAGCAATCTCAACCTCTGTTAAGCCTGTATCAGTCATATCCACAATCAAATCAAAGCAATCACGGCCAATAGCCACTTTTGCCAGATTGACCGTCGTCAACATGCTTTCAACATCACAAGACACTTCAAATGCCCCAAGGTAACCTTTTACCGTTGCCTTAGATGCAAAATAAAGATTGTTACGCTTAACACTGTTATTGGCTTTATCTTTAGATTCAGCCTTCGCTGTGGCAAGTAGGGTTACCGAATTTAGCGAAGTAAACTGTGCCTCAAGTGCCGTGATAACGTCTTCTTCACCCACCAGCAAAACATTCCCGCGGCTTTCATAAGAAACCGTTGGCGGGATCAAATTAGATAGCTCGACAGTACCATTGATGGCAGTCAGTCTCGCTTCACCATTTTGCTCTTTGGTAGCGGAGAGTGCTTTTAGTGTACTATTTAACATTATTATTCCTGTCTACTCGTCACCGTTAGTCAGTGGCGATTGAAACGTATTGTTTAGAAAAGGTTTTTCTAATCTCTTCGCTTCACACTCTTTAATAGAGCAATAACCGATCCAACTTTTCACGGAATAAAATGACTTATAGGGAGCCAAAATCTCTTTAGGACAGTTTGACCAAGCCAGTTAGCGACAATTTGTCCCACCCTTTGCTGACTCATGCGCCAAAATGTCCCGATCGTTTCTAAGGGTATTTTTCCCTTTTTGTCCCATTTCGTTTGTTGACGTTAGTTCTTACTAAGATCTTTTCACTAACTTGCCATCAGAAAATGGCTTTTCTTCACTCGCTACTTCAGTAGGGATAGTGAGTGCAAGACCGGTTTCAACATCTACCGGGTCTTTTGAATCAGTCTCTGATGTACCTGACGATTCTGAATCAAGCTGTTCAGGGCTTACCTCTACGATGTTTGCCTCTGAGGTGTTAGCTTCCAAAGAGCCCGTATCCGAAGTATGAGCCTGATCCCCCGTTTCTGTACCAGCATTAAGTGCTTTCTCCGCAGTCTCCGCAACCTCATTCACCCATTGGCGAAGTTGCTGAGTCACTTTGGTATCAAGCACGGGTACGTTGGAAAAATCTTCCGTGTGATCATCCATGTCACTGATGTAGTTGAATTCATCTGAGTGAAAAAGCTTACGTAGGGCTGCTTTTTTCACTGACTTTTCAACCCCTTGCTTCATAAAAGTTGTGACACCGGAATCAAACGTAACTTTTGCTGCATCAGCAAGGGTTAATTCAGGAGCTGTGTCTTGAGGCTCAGAGCCAATATCTTTTCCCGCAAACTCTTCAACCTCGTTGCGCTCTGAGATTTCCGGTTCGGATGCAATGGGTTCATCGTTTTTAAGATTCTCATCAGACGCTTCATGCTCGGTAAGAACATGATCTGTAACACCTTGTTCTAATTGCTCTTCGGCTTCATCCTTAGCCTTTATTTTGCGTTGGGACCAACGCTGGAAGAAGTTAGTTGCCACTAGAACGCCCTTTTTGCTCTTTGTTTTTACAACGTTTGCGGCGATATTCTATTTGTTCGCCGTGACGGCCGATAAAAGCCTCCATCCAAGCCTGAATCTGCAAAGGTGCTTTGATATGAAGAACCTGATAATCACCATCCATATAACTACTTGCCAGCCCCTGGGCTGCCGTAATCAATAGTGGAGATAGCTGCTCGTTCTCTTCCTCACACACAAGGAATAAATGAGGATCACGGGAACTGAGGTTAAAGCGATAGTCTGAACGCTCATGGCGATGTAACTCCAAAGGCATGACATAGCCATCATCTTTGGTAGCTAGCGACGCTTTTTCATCATCGCCGTATAAGCAAACGTCTTCAATTGACCAAGAAAGTGTTGTCCAACGACCAACTTGCTTTTCTTCTGATACCAGACGAAACGCTATCGGCCACAATGACTCATTTTTATATTGTTCAGGCACACTCACTCCTTAGCTTTTCGGTTCGGGCTTATCTAATTGATAACCCAATAAAGCAAGGATCAGACCAACTTTAAAAAAGCACTTCCAAATAGATGACATTTCCAGAAACAAATAAGTTGGAATGATGTTTGCTAATACATCTGACAACGACTTAATCTATGTTTTAAAAGTAGACGTTCCAGAAAGTGTTGCGTATACATGAACACATCCAACGGGTAGATCTTCTTTAGATGCCGAACAACAACCATCAACAGCAGGATATTTTGATGAGCCAATTGCCAAAAATAATTAAAACAAATTCATCAGTTAACCAGACGATGACTGTCCAGGTAATGGATGAGTATGGCGATATGATGGAAAAAGAAATTGCCTGCGAACATCCCCTTACCGTCTATCTTAACTGGATCGAGGTTGTCACCTTAATGACATTGGGTGAACGCCCTTCCGCCCTTGTACTTGGCTACCTCAAAAACCAAGGTTTTATAGAAGACATTGATGCTATCGAATCGTTGATAATAGACTGGGAAACTAACTCAGCCGCCGTTATTACCCGTGAAAACACCGATGGGCTAGAAAAGAAACTAGGAAAAAAAACCGTTACATCAGGTTGTGGCCAAGGGACCATGTTTGGCAACGTAATGAAAAAGCTGGAAGGTATCCAGCTACCTAAGCCGAGTATTCCCCAATCTAAACTCTATGGCTTGCTTGAGTCGCTAACCCACCATAACGAAACCTACAAAGCGGCAGGTGCCGTTCACGGTTGTGCCGTGTGTAAAGACACTGAGATTTTGTCATTTGTCGAAGATGTGGGCCGTCACAATGCTGTCGATACGCTCGCTGGTGAAATGTGGCTCAAAGGTGAGCAAGGTGCCGACAAGATTTTCTATACTACCGGCCGCTTAACTTCTGAGATGGTCATTAAAGTCGCCCAGATGGGGATCCCTGTTTTGCTCTCTCGCTCAGGGGCAACGCAGATGGGCTACGAGCTTGCCCAAAAATTGGGGATTACCATGATTGCGCGCGCCAAGGGGCACCGCTTCCAAGTATATAACGGTATGGAAAATCTTATTCTCGATGTCAAAGGTGATACCGAAAGCCTGCCTGTTGAAGATGCACACAAGCCAATGCATAAAGGTGAAACTGATCAGCTACACACAAACCACCAGCATGGTGGTAACAAGTAATGGAAAGTAGCTATCCCGAATTCATGAATGCCAAGCAAGTGGCCGAATATCTCGATTTAAACGAAAAGAAAGTCTACGCCCTTGCCAATGATGGTTTGCTGCCCGCCACCAAAGTAACCGGTAAATGGTTATTTCCCAAAGCGCTGCTAGACAAATGGCTGCTCGAATCATGCCACAATGGGGTTTTGAATGACCGTCTATTAATAGCAGGGTCTGACGATCCACTGCTGCAGATGATTGTGGGTGACATGGCGAACAAACTCGGCAGTACTGCACTTATCGGATACACCTCGACCGGAACCCGACAAGGTCTGTCTATGATGAGCAAAGGCCATGTTGATATGTGTTGTATTCATTGGGGGCATGCCGAAGAAGCCGCCCTGCGCCATCCCGCCTTACTCCAACAATATAGCGGTCATCGTAATTGGGTGCTTATCCATGCCTTCGAACGCCAGCAAGGGTTAGTGGTTTCTCAAGAAATCGCTGACTGTGTAAATAACCGCTCCATCCAGCCTCAGGAAATGTTGTCTTCTCGTTGGCGCTGGGCGATGCGTCAGGAAGGAGCCGGTAGCATGCGGGCACTCTCTGAATGGTTACACACTCACGCCTTCACGATTGAGATGTTAACGAGCATAGGAACCTGTAATAGTGAAAGAGAACTCGCATCAAGCATTGCAAGGGGTGAAGCCGATGTGGGTTGTGCCAGCCAAAGTACCGCCGGAGAATTTGGTCTCGGATTTATTCCTCTGTGTACTGAAGCCTTTGAGCTTGTTATCCCAAAAAATATCTATTTCAGAGATCTCCAGCAGAAGCTACTTCACGCCTTGAGCGATAACGCGATCCAAGGCAAAGGTGATCAGCTTGGCGGTTATAATTTTAGCCGGAGCGGTCAACAGGTTTGGAGTGGCAAGTAACCATTCATACCTATACATCAAGGGGGCTATTGACGCTCCCTTTTTTCATCCTTATCAATTGCCATCAAAATAAAATTCTATTCGTTATTTCCCCCCAAGGAAAAGCTATCAATATGACAGGCAGCCATAAAAATCGGGCAGCTTTGCAAGCATAATTGCATTTAGCCTTATCTACTGCTGCAGAACGCCTTCCTTACTTAGCATTCATACTGCTACCTAACCTTTTTACAGATAAACCAATCAATAAAATCAACGAAGGTAAATCTTTCACTTATATACATTTATTAATACTTAATACCTGTCATATATTCGATATTTATCACTGGTCGGATGTGACAAATGAAACCCAAAAACAAAAAACGTGAGCAATTACTCTAAAACGTAAAATTCCCTTGCTGAATATTGATCTAGGCCACATTTTTCTAGGATTTGCTTTGAGGATTTGTGCCACCAGATGCACACTGAAGTCGGTCATCTGACCAGTAAATTACTCTGCAATTGAATGTAAAAATAAATACCGCGTAAGGAGTGGTCATGAATTATTTCATTACCGGCGCAACTGGATTTATCGGTTCTCAGTTATTACAACGTCTGGCTAAACGTCCTGGTGATATCTACCTACTCACCTATGACAAAATTTCTGAAGATAGACTGGAAGCTCTGTTAGAAAAACACAATCTGCCTAAGAACAAGTTCCACTGCATCAAGGGCTCAATTACCGAACCAAACCTTGGCATATCAGCTGAAGATACCAAGAAACTCACAGGAACAATTGATCAGTTCTTCCACCTAGCAGCTATCTATGATCTGACTGCTAGCGAAGAAGATATGATGCGCGCCAATATTGAAGGCACTGAACATACACTACGTTTCGCCGAGCGCATTAACGCTGGTTGTTTCCACTATTTCAGTTCAATTGCTGTTGCGGGCCAATACCGTGGCTGGTTCCGCGAAGATATGCTTAACGAGGCGACTGGCCTTGAGCATGCTTACTTCTCTACCAAGCATAACGCCGAAAAACTTGTCCAAGAGACAGCAACTATCCCTTGGCGTGCTTACCGCCCGGGTATTGTCATCGGTGATTCGAAGACAGGTGAAGCCGATCGTGTTGACGGCCCATACTACTTCTTCAAAATCATCCAGAAACTTCGCCGCGCACTACCTGAGTGGGCTCCGCTTTTGGGCCTTGAAGGCGGTCGCCTGAACCTAGTACCGGTTGACTATGTTGCCGATGCTATCGACCATATTTCTCACAAACCTGAATTGGACAACCAGTGTTTCCATATCGTGGACCCTGATCCGTACCGTTCAGGTGAAGTGATTAACCTGTTTGCCGAAGCGGGCCACGCGCCGCGTATGGCTATGCGTTTGGACATGCGCGTGTTCCGCATGATCCCATCCCACTTCTGGTCTCAGTTGGGTCAGGTTCCTGCGCTAAAACGCTTTATTGATGCTATCAGTAAAGAAATGGACATGCCGCAGGACGCACTGAGCTACTTCAACTACCCAACCCAGTTTGATTGCAGCAATACGCTAAACGCGCTATCTGACAGTAACATCTGCTGTCCTCGCCTAGCCGACTACGCTGACAAGATTTGGGACTACTGGGAGCGCAACCTAGACCCTGAGTTGCATGTTGAGAAAACCCTGCAGGGCTGCGTTAACGATAAAGTCGTAGTGATCACAGGTGCCTCTTCAGGTATCGGTTACACCACTGCGATCAAGCTTGCCAAAACCAAAGCTCGCCTAGTTCTGATTGCCCGTGACCTTGAGCGACTGCAGCAGACACGAAATGAAATCGAGCGTTTGGGTGGCCATGCCTTCATCTACCAGTGTGATCTGAGCCAAGATGCGCCTTCCCAGGAAGTCATCAAGCAGATCAAACACGACCACGGTAAAGTTGACATCCTAATCAACAACGCCGGCCGCTCTATCCGCCGCTCGGTAGAGAAAGCAACGGACCGTCTGCACGATTACGAACGTACCATGCAGATCAACTACTTCGGTGCGCTGCGCATGATTCTTGGCAACCTGCCAGAAATGATCGAAGCCGGTGAAGGTCATATCATCAACATCTCGTCGATTGCAGTATTGACCAACCAGCCGTTGTTCTCTGCTTATGCTGCATCGAAATCAGCACTGGACACCTTTACCCGCACAGCAAGCACTGAGCTAGGTGGCCAAGGCATTGATTTTACAACCATCAACATGCCGTTGGTTGAAACCCGCATGATCTCTGATCACTACCGTGAAGCGGAAGGTGGTATTCCACTACTTACTCCAGAAGAAGCGGCAGATTTGATCATCAAAGCTATTATTGAGCGTCCGAAGCGTATTGCTACCAAACTAGGCCTACTTGGCGCATTCATCCATGGTGTCTATCCGAAACTGGGTGAGCTATTGATGGCGACGGGTTACAACCCAGACCATGGCAAGCATGATGGTGAAGATGCAGAGCCTAAACAGCCTTCTGCTGATGTAGTAGCTATTAATAGCATCATGCGCGAAATACACATGTAAGGATGTAAGCAATGCAAGTTTCAGTAATCCACGACTACAAAGAAGATCTTGATACCTTACTGCGCTATTTCAGTGAAGAAGACCTCATTACTGAAAAGTACCAGAAACTGGGTGCCAAGAATGTCCGTGTCGCTACGCTTGAAGAGACGGAAGATGGGTTCCGAGTGGAAACCCAGCGCGAAATGCCAGCCAATGTACCTGCGGTGCTAAAAAGCCTGCTGGGCAGCTACAACACCATTAAGCAGACAGAATCTTGGCACTGGCAAGAGAATGAGCAATTGGTCTGTAAGCTGCAAATCGAAATCTTGGGCGTGCCTGCCACAATCGAAGGCCAGATGGTGTTCAGCGAGCCAGCCACTCGCCCAGGGATTGCCACTTCCAACCATGTCACTATGGATGTGAAGTCAGCTATTCCACTGGTAGGAAGCACTCTCGTATCCTTCATTTGCGGTGATATGAAAGAGCAGATGCAGGGTGAGTACGAGTTCCTGCGCGAAGTGCTGCCGCAATTGGTTGCCGAAGAGCAATAATGCTCCCCCCATCACCTTCGGCATAGCCAGAATATGCTAATGATGGTTATGTCGAAGGTGAAGCTCGAATAACAAGGAAAAGATGATGAAAACCAAAGATAGGATTTTGTCAGTTAGTCTTGAGCTGTTTAATCGTGATGGTGTTGCACAAGTTAGTACGCTGATCATCGCTACCGAGATGGGGATCAGCCCGGGTAACCTTTACTACCATTTCCGTGGCAAAGATGAAATTATTGCGACTCTCGTTAATGAGCTGCAAAACTCCCTGACAACCATCAGCAATGAGTACGCAAGCCAGGTCAAGGACTTTGATGACTACTGGCCCTTTATGCACACCGTAATGGCTCTGTTTACCCATTACCGTTTCCTATTCAGAAACTTGGATAGCCTGAACGGCCAGAACCCGCAAATCAAGCGTAAGATCAGAACCCTGATCCTCAAGCTACGCCATTTGTGCAATGACATGCTGAAGCATCTCGTCGAACTGGGTAAGCTAAAGTGCGATGAGCAAAGCTTGCCACTTCTGGCTGATAACCTATTGCTTGTCAGCTTGAACTGGTTGAATTACCAAACCCTACTTGACGATCATTATACCGAAAGCGACCTAGCCCGCTCTGGTGTCCTACGTCTCATTTCGATGGTTGAGCCATATCTCACCGAGAACGCCAAGTCACCATTCTTTACTCATCAGGATCTCGTTGAAGAATTGGTAACGTAATCCAGAAAAGTTAGATTTTTAATCAATGAGTAAAAAACAAAAACACCCTATGCCAGCATAGGGTGTTTTTTTCATCTTAAACCAACGGAATTAGACCTTTGTGCTTTACAGGTCAAACTTCACTTCATCCAGTAGCCTTACAGCAGCTGGACGGTATTGAGATATTTTCTCAAGAGAAAGCGCATCAGCATTAAACTCTCCCCAAGAGGCTACTAGCTCTGTTGGCTGAACACCAGGTTTGACTGGATACTCGAAATTAGCAGCGGCATACATTTCCTGAGCTTTGCTATCAGACAAGAATTCCATCAGTTTAATGGCATTCTCTGAATTCGGAGCGTACTTGGCCATAGCCATACCGCTGACATTGACGTGAGTACCATTTTGCTCTTGGCCAGGGAAATTAATATATACAGACTCTGCCCAGCTGCGCTGGTTTTCATCTGCCATCATAATCCCGAAGTAATAGCTGTTGCTAACGGCAATATCACATAAGCCCTCTTTCACCGCTTTAATCTGTCCGCGATCATTACCCTGTGGTTTGCGGGCAAGGTTATCCTTGAACCCTTCCAGCCATTCTTTCGCTTTTTCTTCGCCGTGGTGGGCAATGATTGAGGAAACCAACGAAATATTGTAGTGGTGCTTGCCTGAACGGGTACAGACTTTCCCTTTCCATTTAGGATCGGCTAAGTCCATATAATCAAAGTTACTTGGTAACCTGCCAACACGGTCTTTTGAAGACTGAACATTTCGGGTACGTAGTGTCAGTGCATACCACTCTCCTTCGCTATCTCTGTACTGGCTCGGTATATTATTATTTACAATGTCATTATTAACTGACTTAACCAATCCCTCATCAGACAACTCAATCAGGTGGCCGACATCTGTGGTTAATATAATATCGGCAGGGCTCAAGCGTCCTTCGTGCTTGAGCATTTCTGTAAACCCTTCTCTGGCAAATTTCACATTCACTTTTATGCCAGTTTCATCGGTAAACTCTTTAAATAAAGGCTCAACTAAGAAAGCCTGCCGATACGAATAAACATTAACCTCTTCGGCTGCCATCGAAAGTTGAGGGAAAAATAAAGTGGCTGAAACTGCACCCAATAATAGCTTTTTCATGGATATCTCTTTCAAGAATGATAGACGTTATCAATAACTATTAGATAGCATAAGATTTAGGAGGAAAACTCACAATCACTTGAAAGTTGCTTTACATCTCAATACTTTACTAAATTTATAAGTACACTCATCAACCCCCATGTTGGGCGATAAGAACATTTACCTTAATAATCATAGATATAGAATCATCAAAAGCATTCCAGAAACCGTACTTATCCCTCTCCGCCATATTAATTTAAGTGACAATATTAATAATTAAAAACAATTAGCACATTGGCTGAATTAAATAATCGACACTATTAATGGATGGTTACTTTGAATCGTACTTACTCATATCGTAAATTTATTTTCCAATTAAAATAGTCTTTTACATTTTGAAAAAGTATCTCTGCCTGTATTGTGCTAAAAATTGACAGTTAGCATAGATGGATGACCCAAATGAACATCAAACTTTTTAAAAGCCTATCAGAATCAACGATCTGTATTGTTGTGTTCTACACATGCTTCCATTGGTTGATGGTCAGGTTTGCTGGCGAATTCTATACCGACATCATTGGAAAGTTTTACCGATTCTATTTTGTTTCATCTGTGTTGTTTATCGCCTTGGAAATCCTACAATTCTACCGGGGCAGTTCATGGGGCTACCTAGCCTACGCATTTGCTACCGTCGCCATCATGGCCTCATCCTTTGAGCCTAACTTACTTAACGAGCTGGCCCTCCAGATGATGATAACTATTGGCGCACTTGGATTTGTATTTTGTATGTACCAATGGTGGGAAGACAAAGGCTGGGAAGATCAGGAGCCCTAGCAGCAGAGCCATATTAGGCAGCCTACCCAATTAACGATAAACTGACTTTACCAACTCCCTAGCCCAAGCTACCCTTGTCTGTATTGCTATACATCGTTTTATCAACAAGGAGTGGTTTTGTTTCGCCAACTCAATCGGCTATTTGCCATCTGCCTGGCCATGTCCATATCGACAGTTCATGCCAGTAAGCTCAATACAGATAACATCCAGACAGCTTCGGTCAGTACATACGTAACTGATCTCGATACCAACAAAACACTCTTCCAGAAGAACGCTGACATCGTGATGCCTATTGCCTCACTGACTAAAGTGATGACAGCGATGGTCGTCCTCGATGCTAAACTTCCATTGGACAAATCAATCAGCTTTGAAAAGATAGACAAAGAAAGGATCTATAATGGCTATTCGCGTATCAGAATGGGGTCTACGCTAAGCCGAGGGGAGGCCCTTCACATTGCCCTGATGTCTTCAGAAAACCTCGCTACGGCAGCCTTAGCCCGCCAATACCCTGGTGGTTATGAGGCTTTCATAGAAGCAATGAACGCCAAAGCAAAATCTCTAGGTATGAAAGACACGGTGTTTGTCGATAGCTCGGGTTTAGACCACAACAACGTGTCTACCGCTGCTGATATCACCAAAATGGTAAAAGCTGCCTACAAATACCCGAAAATCAAAGAATACAGCACAACACCTGTGCATACCGCCTATTTCAAAAAGCCACGTTACAAACTGGGTTACACCAATACCAACGCGCTTGTCAGGGGCCAGAAATGGAATGTCGGATTGAGCAAAACAGGTTATTTGGATATTGCAGGGCATTGCTTGGCCATGGTCACCCATGTGGAAGGCCGACAGTTACTGATTGTTACGCTGGATGCTTATGGCAAACTAACGCCTGTTGGTGATGCGGGCAGGATCAAGAAATGGCTACAAAGTGGCAATAGCGGCAAGGTGTCGGAATCTGCGATGCACTACCAAAAGCAGAAGCTCTCAACCTTAACAAACTAAGCTCGAATACTTCTGCTCGATAAATTCAGAGAATAAAATAAAACGAGCCCTTAGATGGGCTCTTTTTTTATATCAAAATTATATAAACCAACTCAACTGGCTTTCTTGTCAATCGACTCACCCGCTTCTTTGAATTTCTCTTTGATAAAGCCAGCCATCAACTTCATCGCATCCCGGGCTTCGCTTAATTGATAAAATAACGGATAGACATGAGGCACGCCCTTAACCACGTTGATTGTGACATCGTTACCGGCCTCACCCATCCTCTGGGCAAGGTGAATGGCATCATCCATCAGCAACTCTTCGGTGCCCGACGTTATGAAAGTTGGCGGTAAATCACGATGGTCAGCGTAATACGGGGAAATATCAGGGTCACAGGGGTTTTGCATCCCAATGTAGTTATTACGCATCAAAAGTAAGGTGCTCAAATCAAAAAATGGGTCATCCTTACATTTCTTGAACGCTGATTCCCCAGTCACTGCCATATCTGACACTGGCGACATCAAAATACCACCAGCAGGCTGCGGTAATTTGGCTTCGCGAATCCTAAGCATCGTCGTTAGCACCAAGTTACCACCGGCAGAATCCCCTGCGAAGAAGATTTGGTGTGGGTGGTAACCTTTGACCAATAACCCTCTGTAGACCGAAAAGCAGTCATCTGGGGCCGCAGGATACGGGTTCTCGGGCGCTAACCGATAATTCACCATAAGGCCTCGCGAGCTGGTGTGATTAGCTAGGCGTGCTAAGAAGGCGTTGTGGATCTTTGGACTGTGAAAACAAAACCCTCCACCATGGAAGTAAAGGATAATCTTATTACCGCTACTCTTGGGCATATCGACCCAATCGCAAGACACGTCGGCGAAGCGGGTTGGCGTGATCTCCATCCCCTTTGGTGCAGCAATAAAAGGCCCATAGTTATCAATAGATAAAATGAGATCACGCATTTCTTCGGTTGATTCACAGTTTGCAAGACGTTGCCGCATAATTCGGAATAAAACCTTATTGAAAGCCCTATTACGCCAACTATCCATATACGCCACCTTTTTTACAATTCATTTACAAAGTTAGAATTAAACAAGGGGTTTGGTCAATATCTGGTAGCAAAAAAATGATGCTTTTCTTTAAGAAGTGCCTAGTTTTCTGTCATTTAAGGTTAAAACAACTGTTTTTCTAGGGTGCAAAAAAACTCTGCCAATAAAGGCAGCAAAATAAACAAAAAAGGTGCGCGTGCATGGCCCACGCGCAACCTAAAGGCTTCACAACCTGCAGACTGGGAACGGTTGGTCAGCCCGGAGCTACTTATTGTCTGGCTGGCATAAACGTAGCTCCGTATTGGCAGTTACTCTGCTTCTGCCAATTTCTCAACGGCTTGAGTCAGTTTGTCGATTTTCTCGTCCATACGCTCAAGCTTCTCACGGTCAACGCCACTTAGGCGGTAGAACAGATCATTCATACCTGCTTCTACTTCTTCAGTCGCTTTTTCCGTGTTCTTACCAATGCACTCTTTCGCTTGGATTTCGACTTCTTTACCGCGTTCAACTAGGTCATCAAACATCAAGTTTGACTTCTCGTTAAGCTGCTGGGCTTCTTCCAAGCTACGGCTGTAAATACCAAGGCCTGCTAACCAAATGTTACGTGCAATGCCTTCACCACTTTCAACGACATTTTTTGCCGCTTTCACTACTGTATTGTTGCTCATAATCATATCCTCTTGCGTTATCTTGCTTTAAGCACGCTCGATTTAACTCACGGCTGCATATCTATTGGAAGCTATGCTTACACCACTTCAGGTTTTGTACTTACCGCAGGCTTGTCTTCAGCTTTAGCCTTTGGTTCCGCAACAGCGCTAGTTGCCGCTACGGTCTGTGGCTTTACCGGCGCTTCGACCTCTTTTTTCTCAGCTTCTGGCTTAGCCGCTGGAACTGGCTGCGCAGCTTTTACTGTTTTGCGGCGTGCAACACTTGGTTTCTTGGCTGCAGGCGCTGCTTTTTCAGTGGCTTTCGCAGCGGTACGCTTACGTGGAGCCGGCTTTTTTTCAGCTTGTGCTTTCTGGCGTTCTACCAGAGCTTCAATGTTGGCAGTTAGCTGGTCGATCTTGTCATCAACACGATCTAGGCGCTCGTTGTCCAAACCAATGAATTTCTGAACCATGTTGTGCATGCGTTCTTCAATTGCCACTGAAGTCTGGCTGCGTGCTGTGTGTACTCGCTCTTTAGTTTTCGACTCAACTGCACGACCACGCTCAATCAACTCATCAAATAGGCTCTTGCCTTTATCAGAAAGCTGATTCATTTCTTCAGCACTCTTGGCGTAAGCACCAAGGCCCGCTAACCAAATGTTGTATACCATTGCGTCACGAATCTGCTCTTTATTTGATTCTTCCGCAGTCTGTTTAAAAATCCCCATCAGTGTCCCCTCCATAACTTTTGCGATAGTGCCAGCCAGTGGGTATTGCCTGACTGCTTGTATGTAATTTACGAATTTCAATTAGAATGTTCTCCCTAAAACAACACTTTATCGCGAGAGAGAATACGTTTGTGAGGATTATCACAATAGAGACTTGGAAACAGCTTGCTAATCAGAGGGATAAAAAAAGAGCTCGTCATGAGCTCTTTTAAAAAATAATAAAAATTATTTTGACTTAACTCGCCAAGAGATGTTTGTCGAGTTGTTCAGTAATATGGCTTTCAATAGTAGATGCAAAGAAGGCGGCAGCAAAGCCAACAAGCTGAAGCTGAATCGTAATCTTCCCTTCTTCAGCGTGCAAATAACCTTTCGCAGCAGAATGTTTGATATGCATTTTATCGTCTTGCCAGGACCAAGTAAGGCCATACTCCTGTTCAAGTTGACCTGCAATTTTTTCGCTCATCGTAGTAATGTCATCATGAGCTCGATCATGATGGCGTTCAATTAAAATCGTCACAGAAGTTCTCGCGCATTAGTGTATTTACTCAGTCACCTTTTGTTAACATACGGCCTAACTACAAAAATTTCTGTGGTTCAGATCTAACATTTTGAAATTTGTTGCAGATACCAGATAGGAATATGCCTCACCTGTCATATTACATCAATCACAGACTTAATTAGATCAAGCGACGAAGCAAAGTAGGCAAAATCAAGCTAGCCCCAACAGCTAATTTGGCGCCTTTGACAGCATTTTGGTACGGCTGCTTTTCAGACGACGTTAGCACAGCGCCCAAGAGTAAGCCAACCCCTGCCATTTTTATCACTGTCGAAGGGGCACTGAGCGTCATATACCCCCCAGCGGCAGCCACTACCAAGCGTTGGAACTGGGTGCATTCAATTTGCAGGCCATGTGCCTCGCGGACAAATTGCTCACAGTTTTGGCTAAATAAGTTATAGGTCCGCCCCAACTTGGATTTTGCGTAACGCACTGCAGCCCTGGGATACGGCCCCCTAATATCACTGACCTCTATCCGGCGCCCTTCTGAAAACTCTAGCTCGCTTTCCCTTTCAACCCGGCGCCATTTCTTTGAGTTATGAATGACATAACCTCTTCCGTCTGCGATTCCGTAGTGCCAATATGTACTACAACGTATTCTCAATACCGTACCGGCCGGAAAATTAGTGCTTTGCATAAATACGTCTATCCAAGTCGCTATCAGTATCGTAAAGCCTAGCCGTTACTGCGCAATAATGTGAAATTTGTCTCATTTCGGATAAGAACCCATATTATCGGGCTATCATGCGCTTTACCTTGGTCTCTAACTTCCAATCTATCTGAACACTGCTAACATAAAAAAGACGTCAAAATAATGACAGACATCACAATAAATTTTTGACTGGCGATAATTTATTATGATCATTAGAAGTATATTTTTGTTTTTGCTCATAAGTTTCACAATTGGATGTCAATCAATCCCAATGGTTAATCAAGGAGACTTAAGCGCGCAAACCGCTTCTGTTCAATCATTACCGGAAGATGCTGATCACCAATGTGAAGTTGATAAGCGTTTGTTTGCAGGCAGCTATATTGCTACAGGCTCAAGCCTTCACAACTTAAACCAGACTCCTGATATCAACGCGCTAACTACAAGCCCTGCTGATTTTCATCCAAATCTCGCCGCTAGCCACACTTCTGAACAAGCAGAAAATCAAGAGCCCGATCTATGGGATTTGCTGGCTAGCGAGTTCGACATGAAGGTCCCTAACAATCGTACAATCCGCTATTACAAAAGATGGTATGTCAACAACCCTTACCATGTAGAAAAAGTCACAGCTCGGGCAGAGCCTTTCCTTTATTACATTTACCAGCAGGTCAATGCCCGTGATTTGCCCATAGAGTTAGTCCTATTACCTTTCGTCGAAAGTAGTTTTGACCAATTCGCTTACTCCCACAAAGGGGCCGCAGGGCTTTGGCAATTTACAGAGCCTACGGGTAAGACATTCGGGCTGGAAATTATCAAAGGCTATGATGGCCGGCGCGATATTGTTTATTCAACAGATGCCGCCCTTGATCTACTAGAATACCTCTATGATAAATTTGATGGTAACTGGCTACATGCCATTGCAGCCTACAACACGGGAGGTGGCAGGGTTAGAACTGCCATTAAGCAGAACAAAAAACAAGGCAAGTCGACTGACTTCTGGTCCCTAAAACTTCCCAAGGAAACCCGCCACTACGTTCCGAAACTCTTAGCCATGGCTGACTTGGTTAAGCACCACGGCTATCGCTACGACATCCCACTTCACTCAATCAAGGCTGAACCGGTATTAGAAGAAATAACCATAAGTCGAAGGGTCAAATTAGGTACTGTGGCAGCCTATTCAGGTTTGTCGAGCAAAGAGCTATACCATTTCAACCCAGGCTATACCGCAGGCTATACCCGCAAAAATAAAGACAATAAAATCTTGATGCCGATGAAGAACAAAACCCAGTTCTTCGAGCACAAGAATGCTCGCACTTACGCCAAACAAGACTATGAAGTTTATGACATCCAAGCAGGCGACTCATTGAACCAACTGGCTTACATCAACAACATTTCGGTTGATATAATCAAACAGGTTAATAACCTCAGCGACGCCACCATTTTTGCGGGCCAAAAGCTGTTGATCCCTAACCTAACGAGCACTGACTAACACTCAACTTCAGCCAAAAGCCACTTGTGAAAAAGCCGCAAGCAAAATTAATCCGCTTGCGGCTTTTCTAAGCTATTCAGTTCGAGTTCACGGCTGCTAAGGTTTCTTCCTTCGCGAGCGTGGTGGTTTCAATAGGGGAAATGTTTAAGTGAGTGATTTCAGTTTCTGTTTCGTTGTACTGAGGTGGGGTCTGCCCCTCAGGATCAAGCCAAGCCAAAACCTGGCCTTCAAGTACATTCAGTGTTTTCAAGTCCGACTCATTATGTGACAGCGACAGGCCAATCAATATCCCCGCCATTAGGCACACTGGAGCAACTAAATGTCGAACCACCAAGACACATGCCATTGCCACAACCGAGATTAATGTTGCTAAATAGATGCTCCCGTAGAGATCCGAGTAAAAAGCGATATAAAGAGCAAAAAACTGAAGCAAGGCTCCTAATGATAATACTGCAATTTTCATAGCGTCATCCGTAACTTGGCCTTTTCTGCAAGTATAGACAATCAAAAAATAATACCTGAAATTTTTATGCACCTCCGGCATACGTCATACAAATTGACAGTGTGCACAATTCTTTCAATTAATGCTTCAAATATAAGAAATTTGATCTATGATGAAAAAGTGAAAAGAAAAACACAAAGATCTTCCAATTGTCATAAAAGGGTAATATATGCAGCATCAAGAAATGATCAATCCAACTCACACAGGCATCATCACTCGTACGGTATTCACTAGCTTGGCATTCATGGTTGTTGGCCTCGTACTCATGTAATCACCTAACGGTAAGTAGCGATGAAACTTTTACTATTAAAGCGTTCATTAAAGTAAAAAGGGCATGTTAAAACATGCCCTTTTTGCATCTTTAGCCTTTAAATGGTCTCTAAGTCCACAATCATCTTGTTTTCACTGTTGGCTTTTTCTGGAAGATACACAGTAAACACCGAACCTTTGCCTAGTTCCGACTCAACGTCGATATCGCCGCCTATCCCACTGACAATACCTTGGCTTACCGACAACCCTAAACCCGTACCACTTCTCCTTGTGGTATAGAAAGGATTAAATATCCGCTCTATGTTGTCTTCGCTTATACCACAGCCATGGTCGGTAATCTTTACCACTGCACCAAGGGGCTTACCACTCTCATCCAGCCAGTCTTCTGTATTGACTAACAAGGTGCCTTTGTCATCCATTGCGTGGATGCCGTTCATTTGCAGGTTAACCAACACCTGAAGTAGTTGGTGACGATTGACTTCGACACTGCACCGCGCGTTAAGCTCTGTTTTGATTTCGACATCAAATTTCTTGGTGCCACTTCTCACCAAGGTCAGGCTTTCCTCAACAATCGGATTCAAATGCTGCCAAGTCACTTCATCTTGGACACCCCCTTGACGACTATACTGCAACAGGCTTCGGGTAATATTGCGGATACGGTCAATCTGCTCATGAATCGCTTCCAGCTCTTCTCGAACCCGTTCAGTTTCATCACCCAGTTCAAACTGCATCAATTCGACATTACCCAAAATAACCGCTGTAGGGTTGTTAATTTCGTGGGCAATACCTGCCGTCAACTCACCCAGTGCAGCCAACTTTTCATTACTGACCAGCTTGCTACGGGCCTGGTTTAACAATTTAATGTGCTGTTCAAGTTCCTCGGTCTTCTCCCTAAGGCTTTGAGTACGCCTTTGTACTTTATCTTCAAGCTGCAAGGAGGCCTGTTTAATCACTTCATTGCGCTGATTTAACTGGTCGAGCATGGTATCAAACTGCTTACCAAGGATTTGTAGTTCATGACCCCGCGTGAGATCCAAACAGCCAATTCGGCGGTCAAGCCCTAGCTGGATGGCGGAAACGACTTGGTGCATTTTCTCAATCGGCCTGAACAAATCCCTGGCACCGCGATAGACAATCAACCCGGAAATCAACAGCACTAAAACAATGCCGATACCAAGCTCTACAATATTGGTCAGGTAGATTTTTATCATCGGCCATTCGAGATACCCGGTATAAAGCATTCCGATAATATTGCCGTTATAATCTTTCAGTGGCTCATAGGCTGAGACATACCAATCATCATAGACAAAAGCACGATCGACCCACATCTCCCCCCGCTCTAACACCGACTCTTTCACATCATCAGAAACACGCGTGCCCACAGCCCGGCCATTAAGCTGGCTACTATCCAGTGGCACATTAGTACTGACACGAATATCGCTCATAAACAAAGTGACTGTGCCGATGCTCCCCTCAGGCAAAGTATCTGACGCATATACCAAATCACGGATACGATCAACAAGTTGGGTACTGTTGTTTAGCAATATTCCGCCGTCGACTATCCATTGCAAGTCACCCTGCTGATTGAAAATCGGTATCAAGCTTCGGCTGATCAGCCCGTCTGATACCAAGGTACTTTCACTTAACAGTGGGATCTGTGCTCGTGCGGGAAGATCAGGATGAAGTGCATCTAGTTCGTAAGAAGCTAAGCGCTGAAAAAATGTCTGCTCCTGACCTTCTTGTAGTAGATGACGGTTGGCCTTAGGAAACTCGCCCAATGCAGAGGCCGGATGGATAACGACAAAGTCCAAATCGTACTGGCCCGCCTGTTGCTTGACCCAATCAATCAGTTTACTTTGATCTTCTTTGAGCAAGGTTTGAAATTGATAGGACTCTGTCAAAGAGCCCAAACGCATCCTCTGCTCTTTTTGCAACAACTCCATGCTGTGATGAGCCACGGCCAAATCAGCCCGCACATTCATCAAAGCATTCTGCCAGGTATAAATCACCGTCCAGTACATCGTCAGAGCAATCAGGGCCAACAACGTAATAAAAATTGGTACAGAGGTCAGCAAGAGTAGCCGATAACGCACCATAGTCCGAAAACGTCGAACCCAAATCGCAATGCACTGCTTCATAACAGACCTTATTCTTCTGTTGCCGTCAGGACTTCGTCAGCCCATTCCTTGAATTTACGCTCTAGCGTTTTGCGCGCCACACCCAGCTGTCTTGCCGCCGCCGACTTATTCCCTTCATGGGAATCGACCACTTGCATGATGTGTGCTTTTTCAACTTCCTTGAGTGTCCAATCACTTGGATAGCAGAATGTGCTGTCATCTTCGCTCTGGCAACGGCATGGCTGGGGAATTCCACCTTCAGCCGTCAAGATTTGGTTCTCAGAAGCTTCAACCACCTCAGTGACAGCGTCACTTGCGAGATTGGCATTCAAAGGAGCATCGCCCGCCAACTCCCGCCAATAATCTGCAGGTGGTTTACCCAGTAGTAAACAACGCTCCATCATGTTGCGTAACTCACGGATATTCCCCGGCCAATCATAAGCCTGCATTGCAGCAATATCTTCATGAGTCCAACTGACCGGCTTGGAGCCCAAATCTTTGGCAAGTTGCTGGGTAAAGTGATGCGCCAGCGCAGGAATATCATCAAGGCGATCACGCAACGAAGGAAGCTCGATGGTGAGTACATTGAGGCGGTAATACAAATCACGGCGGAAACGTCCTTCGGCAACCTCTTCTTTAAGGTTACGGTTAGTTGCCGCTACAATTCGCACATCGACCTGCACTTCACGTTCGGCACCCACTGGGCGAATGGCTTTTTGTTCTAAGGCACGGAGTAAGGATGACTGCATAGACAATGGCATTTCACCGATTTCATCCAAGAACAATGTACCGTTGTTGGCCACACGGAAAAGCCCTTCACGACCCTTTTTCGCACCGGTGAAAGCCCCTGAGACATGGCCAAACAATTCACTTTCAAGCAAATCAGGCGCAATGGCACCACAATTCAACGGTACAAACGGGCCACTTCGCTGGCTCAGTTGATGAAGTGCACGAGCAACAAGCTCTTTACCCGTGCCCGACTCACCCTCTACCAGAACGGCTGCTTGTGAAGGGGCTATTTGGGCGATGAGCTTTTTCATTGATAGCGTACTTTGTGCGTCACCTATGATATCAACCGGATAGCTGCGCTCGACATCGCGTTGCAGGGCAAAGTTTTGTCTTTCCATCAAACGACGTTCAATACAGCGCTGTACCGATTGCATCATTTGATCAAGATTGAAAGGTTTGAGAATAAAGTCTGAAGCACCTGCGCGCAGTGCCTTAATTGCTGTTTCTAAGTCGGCATAACCTGTCATGAAGATGACATCGCTGCGGCGTGTTTGCGGGTCAAAAGCCTCATGCCACTCTATGCCTGAACGCCCCGGTAGGTTGATATCAACAATCAACAGGTCAAAATGGCAGCGTTTACGGAGTTCTTCCGCTTCCTCAATGCTTCCAGCAACATCAACTTGTGCATACTGTTTGCTCAAGGCTTTTTTTAGAATGGCACGCATTCCCGGCTCATCATCGACGACCAAAACCGAGACCGCAGACCATGATACTGACGTATTTTCAGACATATAAACTTAAATACATTATGGTTATAGTGGTGGGACATTTTGTCTCACTCTCATTATCTCTGTCAAAGATGTTTCAAAATGTTTTTCAAACAATGTGAAGACTGACAAATATTTTGTTTTAAATCATTATCTTATACACGCACCTAGAGGTATCATACGCAACATGTTCAAGTTGGCATTTGATTTGCTTATTGACTCGCTCATAGCGATGAAGAATATCTCTATTAGGAGAGCTTCGATTCACTTGCGTAGATAAATGACAAAATGACGTTCAGTCAGGAAGACCTATGAAACTATTGAAAACCACTCTTATTGTTTTGGCCCTTGCTTCTTCAGCAGCAATTCAAGCTGCAGAGAATATGACGGTGCGATTGGCGACAACTACCAGTACATATCACTCCGGCCTATTGGATTACCTACTACCTGAGTTTAAAAAAGACACAGGTTACACCGTTGAAGTGCTTGCAGCAGGTACGGGCAAGTCTTTGCGGATGGGTGAAAACGGTGACGTTGATTTAGTAATGACCCACGCACCAAAAGCAGAAGCGACTTTTGTTGAAAAAGGCTTTGGGGTACTGCCACGTAAATTGATGCACAACGACTTTGTCATTGTGGGCCCTAAATCTGACCCTGCCCATATCAGCGAAATCAAAGATGTCACCACGGCGCTAAAAACCATTGCTGATGAGAATGAAACCTTTGTCTCCCGTGGTGATGATTCAGGTACCCATAAGAAAGAGCTGAACCTTTGGGCCCAGACAAAAATGGAACCAAACTTCGGTGGCTATAAAGCGGTTGGCCAAGGTATGGGCCCGACATTGAACATGGCTTCTGAGCTTCAAGCTTACACCATGACTGACCGAGGCACTTGGCTGGCCTACCAGAACAAGCTCGATCTTAAAATTGTCCTGCAGGGTGACTCTCGCCTGTTCAACCCATACCAGGTGATCCTAGTAAACCCAAGCCGTTACCCAGACATTAACTACCAAGGTGCCAAATCTTTCAGCGACTGGTTGGTAAACCCGAAAGCGCAAACCATGATCAACGATTACAAGCGACACGGTGAGCAGTTATTCGTCGCGGATGCTATTGCGCAGTAAATGGATATTTGGCAAACCACTCACCAAGCGATCCAACTGCTGCTTAGCGGTGATACCGCCCTGTGGGGGATCGTTGGTGTTTCATTTTCGGTTTCACTGCTGGCAATAGGCATTGTGCTATTGCCAGCACTGCTGATCAGCTTCGCCCTCGCCTATGGCCGTTTTCCAGGACGCTGGCTGATTTTGTCCTTATTCAACACCTGCCAATCAATCCCAACGGTGGTCATTGGCCTGTTGCTCTACATGCTTCTGTCTCGGGCTGGGCCTTTGGGTGACTGGAAAATGCTGTTTACCCAACAGGCCATGATTTTGGGGCAAATGCTTATCTGCTTACCGATTCTGGTATCCATGATGCACGCCGCATTTCAGAACAGTGACAAGCGAGCCTGGGAGACCTCATTAACACTGGGTGCAAGCCTGCCCAGGGCCTTTATGAGCCTGATGTGGGAAAGCCGCTTTCCACTACTGGCTGCTATCATTGCAGCATTTAGCCGAGTGATCACTGAAGTTGGCTGTTCAATGATGGTTGGTGGTAATATCCTCAACTCAACACGGAATATTCCAACTGCAATCGCATTGGAAAGCTCCAAAGGAGCCTTTGCACAAGGTGTTGCCTTAGGAATGGTGCTGCTGATTTTGGCATTAGGACTAAACTTTTTCCTATCTGTTGCGCGTGGCAAAGCCCACCTTCGCACTAACTAAGCCGGAGAATTTGATGACACAACTCTCTATCGAGGCCACAGACCTATCGGTTAGATTCAAAGACCGGCTCTTATTCCATATTCCTAATCTTGTGCTTGGGCCAAGGGATGCCGTCTACCTCAGTGGCGACAACGGAGTGGGGAAAACCACCCTGTTAAAGGTCCTCAGTGGTTTGCAGCGCCCATCAACAGGTTCTATCAATATAAACAAACCGTCTATCCTGAGGCGTTTATTCTGCGCCCAATCCAATAATGGCGTCGTTTATATGCATCAAACTCCTTATATGTTTGATGGAACTGTCCTAGATAATGTCTGCTATGGTCTTAAATTCACCGTTCGTGATCGCCGCAACCGACGTACAGAGGCGATCAATGCCCTTCGTATGGTAGGCTTAGAAACATTGGCCGATGAACACATCTCCGTTCTTTCTGGTGGTGAGCGACAACGCGTTGCAATGGCTCGCGCGTGGGTGACTAAACCTGCGGTACTATTGATGGATGAATCCAGTGCCAGCCTTGATCAAGAATCAACCGACAGGCTGGTTGTGTTGTGCAAAGACTTGCTCTCGCGGGGCACTAGCCTTGTCATCACCAGTCACCAGAAGAATGCGCTAACAGAGCTGTGCCGTCGCCAATGGACGATTTCAGATTCCCAACTCATTGAACGTGCTGATCTGCAGCTCGTTGACGAGGACAATAATAAATATGCCTACGCCGGATAATACAAGCTGGGTCATTTTGGCTGGCGGCCAAGCCAGCCGGATGGGTGGTAATGACAAAGGACTGGTAACGCTCGCAGGCCGAGCAATGATTGAACATGTCATTGACACCCTTCGCACACAAACTTCTTCGATTACTATCAACGCCAACCGGAACCAAGACACATACCGTCAATATGGTACTGTGTTTGGTGATCACATCAAAAATTACCCGGGCCCTCTTGGCGGTATGCATGCCGCGCTCCACCACCTCGACACTGAATGGGTGGGCTTTGTTCCTTGCGACTGTCCCGCCCTACCAGCAGACCTCGTCGACAGAATGAGCCAAGCTTGTGATAACAATACCGATATTGCTGTCGCTCACGATGGCGAACATATCCAACCGGTTGTCACGCTGGTAAACCGTCGTATCTTGCCAAAACTAGAGCAATTTTTGGAAAATGGCGATCGTAAAATCATCCTGCTTTATCGCCAGTGTAATATGATCACTGTCGATTTCAGTGATAGACCAAATGCCTTCGTCAATCTAAATACGCCAGAAGAACTAGAACAATTCGGACAAGCACTATGAACCCAATTCAATCTTCCCTGCCAATGCTGGGCTTTGCCGCATGGAGCGGAACAGGCAAGACAACGCTACTCGAGGCAATGCTGCCTAAACTTGTTGAACACGGTATCCGTGTCGCGGTAATCAAACACGCACATCATAATTTTGATATCGATAAAGAAGGGAAAGACTCCTACCGCCTGCGCAAGGCAGGCGCAGCGCAAATGCTGATCTCTTCTCGCTATCGCCGTGCCATGGTGACTGAAACGCCGGTAGAAGAAGCCACTCTACCCCAGCTCATTGCCCAACTTGATCTCAACGAGCTTGATCTGATCTTGGTAGAAGGTTTCAAAAAGCTGAGTTTCCCTAAAATTGAGCTTCATCGCGAAGAAATTGGTAAGCCATGGCTGTTTCCTGAAGATGGCAACATCATTGCAGTCGCTTCAGACACACCAGCTGAAACAAACCTTCCAAAACTGGATATCAATGATCTCGACAAGCTCACTGCATTCGTCGCTGACTTTACCAACAAACATTCTGGCCAATCACTGAGCTGTAGTGACCTTGATCCATCAGGAATGTTGTCTGTTGCCGAAGGCCGTGATCGTATCCTGAGCCAGATTGTCGCACCTTCTGGCGAGGAAACGGTTGAATTAAAACAAGCATTGGGACAAATTGTCGCAAGTGATATTTTATCTCCCGTCAATGTGCCGCAACACACCAATTCCGCGATGGATGGTTACGCCATTCGCAGTGATGATTTAGGCCGAGACAACTATCAGGTCGTTGCCCAAGTGATGGCTGGCCATAGCTATGACAAGCCTTTGAATCTCGGTGAAGCCGTCCGAATTATGACAGGTGCTCCCGTACCGCAGAATGCAGATACTGTAATAATGCGAGAGCAAGCTAGCCAAACTGGTGACAACGTCACCTTTGACTTAGCCATGGGCGCTATCAAAGCAGGACAAAATGTTCGCCAAGCCGGTGAGGACCTTGCTATTGGCCAAGCCGCAGTTCAGGCAGGCACTCAAATCACTGCGCCTGAATTGGGTATGATTGCGTCACTGGGACTGGACTCGGTGATGATAAGACCGCAAGTTAAAGTCGCTATCTTTTCTACCGGTGATGAAGTCCAACATCCAGGCGAAGCGCAGAAGCCAAACTGTATCTACGACTCCAACCGCTACACCCTTCATGCCATGCTCACAAAAGTTGGCTGTGAGGTGATTGATCTTGGGATCATCGAAGATAGTGAACAGGCACTGGAAAGCACCCTAACAACTGCCAGCCAGCAAGCCGATCTGATCTTATCTTCAGGTGGGGTTTCAGTTGGTGATGCCGATTACATCAAGACCGTATTGGACAAACTGGGCCAAATTAATTTCTGGCGTATCAATATGAGACCGGGACGCCCTCTCGCTTTCGGTCATATTGATACCACGCCATTCTTTGGCCTTCCGGGTAACCCTGTCGCCGTTATGGTTGCATTCATGCAGTTTGTAGAACCTGCTATCCGCAAGCTGCAAGGTATGAACAATTGGCAAGCACCTTTCTTTACCGCTGTTGCAGAAGAAAAACTACGCTCCCGCCCTGGCCGCACTGAATACAGCCGAGGGATATTTGGTATTGATGCTAACGGCCGTCTAACAGTGAGAAGTGCTGGCAAGCAAGGCTCTGGCATCCTTCGTTCAATGAGTGAAGCTAACTGTTTGATTGAAATTCTACCTGAGCAACCAGGGGTAGAGATTGGTGAGAAAGTGCGTGTGATCCCATTGGAAA
Organism: Photobacterium sp. BZF1; assembly: GCF_014349205.1. Lineage (NCBI taxonomy): Bacteria > Pseudomonadati > Pseudomonadota > Gammaproteobacteria > Vibrionales > Vibrionaceae > Photobacterium > Photobacterium sp. BZF1. Next base: position 3,905 of record NZ_JACSOF010000056.1, on the reverse strand, counting down.
ACCGGATCTAAAGAAAAGAGATGATGGTGGTTTGGTCTCTGCACTGTTGAGAACAGTTGCAGAGACTACCAACCTGAGAGAGTACGCTGCAATATTATGAGCACTCAGCAAACGGTGTTTAAGCCACCGTTTACTGAGTGCTTATTTTTTGCAGCTTCCGTGCTACTTTATTTTTCCTGAGCTTCTACACGTCTAGAAGATGGTTTATTGTGCTGAGTTCTTGGCATATAGCCCGTACTCAACATCTTGGAATTGCTCAGATAAAGTAACCCTAGCCATTGTTCGTCAATAATTGACAACCTGTCTGTTCCTTCCTTTCACACCGGCTCTGCGACAAAACTGAACCATTGCTTATCAGGAAGGCAATAAACGACTTTATATCATTATTCGTTAGGATTTGTATGTTATTGTCATCCTTGTCGTTTTCAGTAATAGTACAAAATTATGTATTGAGTTGCACTAAAAAAATTTTCGCACGCTATACTTGCTTTCATAAGTGTGACAAATGTAATCAACTATAGTGATTTGGTATAATATTCGACTAATCTCTATACAGCGTTTTGTGTCACTTTCATCTGATTTCTTTTCATCCCTCGCCAGCTACACTGGCTGGACCATTTATAATGAAGATATCAGGTAGAATAGATGACAGTTTAATTAACCCACTATCAGTACGTTAGGCATGTTTCTAGATTCATATTACTTAGAAGAGAATGGTGTATTCAGCTTTACCCGTGAGCAAGCGAGTCACTTTGCAAAAAAAATCGCTGGCGACTTCAATCCCATTCACGATGAAGATAACAAACGTTTCTGCGTTCCTGGGGATCTTCTGTTTTCTGTTGTTCTTTCCCGCGCAGGCATCAGTAAAAAGATGCGCTTTGAATTTGCCGGCATGATCAACGATGGCATCGGCTTGAAAGCAAAGCATAGTTGCTTCAATGATTTCGCTATTGTTGATGACGCCGATAAAGAGTATCTGCACGTTACTCGTGAAGGTGATATCACCACAGACAAAGCACTTATCGAGCAAGTTACCAAGAGCTATGTACAGTTCTCGGGCATGAACTTCCCACACATCATGGTGCCTTTGATGAAATCTAAAGACATCATGATCAACACAGCGCGCCCATTGGTGATCTATGAGAGCATGGAAATCAGCTTTGACCGATTAGATCTAACCTGCCCTACTGTAGAATTAGCTGAGTCTGAAATTGAAGTAGAAGGTAAACGTGGTAGCGTTACACTGAATTTCCACTTCAAGGAAAACGGTGAAGTAGTCGGTACCGGACGTAAACGCATGCTTATGAGTGGCTTGAAACCCTACGATCAAGCCGCGATCGATGATTTAGTTGAGCGCTTCAATGCACGTAAGGCTGAATTCTCTGCCATCGCTGCGTGATTAATGAGTTGTTATTAAATCAATTATTTATCTCTAAAAGCCGTCTTTAAGACGGCTTTTTTATTACCTCTCCCCTGTCAGCCACCAGCATGTTCACCGATTGATGAACTATAAGACCCTATACTTTATGTTGTCATAAAAGTGTGACAACTCATTCCATGATGATGATTTCAGACTAGGTGGAGAATTAATCATGGTAAATGTATTAAGAACTACTCTATGCGTATCAGCCCTTCTATCAGGCAGTCTATTCACAGTTCCTGCAATCGCGGAAGACAGCAAGATGTCTGAAGATTTGATGACAGAAAAAATCGGTAGGGCCAAATCTGCCGCTCCAGCTTCAATAAGTGATGAAGCCACAGTTGTCGTCGATGGCAAAGTCGTTGTTGAAGGTTCTAATGGCTGGACCTGTATGCCTGATACCTTCCCGGATGACGGCATGCCTATGTGTAATGATGCTGTATGGATGGAAATGCTAACAGCTATGATCAACAAGAAAGATTTTACCGCAACAAAAATTGGTATTTCCTACATGCTGCAAGGTGACAGGGGCGCAGGTGTCAGTAACTCAGATCCTTATCACCCTGATCCTAAAAATGCTGATGATTACACCGAAACCGGTCCACATTTAATGATTATTGTGCCAAAGGCGATGCTGGAGGGTATTACCGACGATCCTTCTTCTGGTGGACCATATGTAATGTGGAAAGATACCCCTTATGTTCATATTATGGTGCCAGTTGCTGACAAATAGTCTCGCAATGCCCTTTGAACTAATAAACTCAACCCGGCTCAAGATGCCGGGTTTCTTTACATTAATAGAAACCTGATTAAGCAGACCGCGCGACGGGATGGTTTTGCAAGGCATCCATGTATGTTTTACTGCGCATGATCTCTGTTTCTAGGTCGAGATGGCGAATGATATAGTTACTGCGTTTTAGCCTTCGGATAACTTGCAAGGCCTGCTGTTTACTTGATGCATCAACCGTAAGAAGTGCTGCTAAGATCATGCAGTTGATATCAAAGGAATAAGGATAGTATTTTTCCACTACGTCCAATGTTATGACTTGAGCTTGCTGTTCACGAGGGGCAAGTTTAGGTAACTTTTTAAGCCAGATATAAACCTTCTGCAGTTTACGATAAGGTTTCGCCGCCCATCTGTAGAGATCAGAGTTTTGCTGTTGAGACTCTAGCGTATTAAGTTTGTTTACAAGGGAAATACATGACTTCATTTCACCGAATGTTGCCAAAACTCTCAGTGAAACAAGGCTTAAATGCAAGCAACATTTTCGCTTACGCATAACATCATTGTGATAGGTGTCTAACGCCATCGCCCTAGCCTTCAGCCCCTTACCCGCCTTTTTGATATGAAGAGTCTTGAGCAAGTTAACTAAAGCTGCAAGTTCTTCACGCTTATCTGCAGGTAAACGCTTGAACAGGCTCCTCAAGATAGGTTCAAACAATGCTCTATATTGGGCTTTACTCACTTGTATGCCTGAAAAAAGAAAGGCTTCTGAAAGCTCAATGGCCAACTGGCAATAGTCTTCGAGTTTACACGGCATATATTTAAGCCGTTTGGTCAAAACCGATGATAGTGACTCGACTTTTCCTTGATCAACCAAACATCTTACTAGCTCAATAAAAGCCTCTTGACTGGCCGGATTGGTATCAAACGCTATGTACCTATGCTGGAAAATAGCCTCGATATTATTGAGCTTTTGGTACTGTTCAGCCAATCGGCTGTGCACTAAAAAAGGCAGTTCATCCTTCTTTAATAACCATTGCAGGGCTGAAATACTTTTCTTTGGTTCGGGGCAAAAGTCAGTAAAGTGAATAATATTGCTTGGTTCAATCAATGCTCTATCATGCTGTTGATATAAGCTAAGAAAGTCATTATTCATCTGCTGCTTATACAATGAAAGCAGTGAAAGATTAAGCAGTTGAGGGTTTTTAATCTTGTCTTTGTATTGGCTGACACTTGTGGTGAATTTATCTAAGCTATGTCCAGCACTTTGAAAAACATTTTCATAAAATGCTTTATGTTTTAATAACCGGTTAAGCAGCGTATTAAATTGCTCATAACTAAATAACCCAGTAACAACATGGTCAGCATCGAGGGAACGGGCGCTGTTGCAATCAAATTCACTTGCCAACTCTGATAAAGCGAGTAAAAACAGTGGGTAGCGCTTAAAAAAGGAACAATTTCTTTTTTCGAGAATGTAGTCAGAAACCTTTTTTTGGTATTGATATTCATAGTCGATGAAATAGACATCATGTATGTTACGGTTGACTTTAAGCTGATTAAAATCAATAACATCCACATTAACAATGCCTGACTTTACAAACATTTGCTTTACTTGAAAAGCACGCTCTCTATTTTCACAGCAAATTAACGCTGACAATTGCGACAATGGGATCATTATAAAAAGACTGTTACCTGACAAGTAAATATATAATCAATATAGCCAATCATTTTGATATAGCAAAAAATGACAAATATATAATT
>NZ_JACSOF010000055.1:0-38090 GCF_014349205.1 Photobacterium sp. BZF1 | reverse complement strand
GCCGTTGCCGTTGCCGTTGCCGTTGCCGTTAGCTTGACGCTTGCGCTGTTGGCCGCCGTTAGTTTTGCTGCGAGGTTTTTCATCACCTTGCTTAGGCGCATTTCCTTTGCGAGGGCCTGAGTTGCGCTTTGGCTTATTGCTGTTTTCTGAGCGGCGTTCAGTACGTTTTTCAGCACTGTTTCCTGCCGATTCTTTTGGCTTTTTCGGTTTCTTTGGCTTTTTCGTTTTGAGCGGTTTGATCGGCAAAGAGTTCGGTAGCGTGTTGGTTGGCACAAAGCCTACTACATCTTTACGCTCAAGATGCTGCTGGATCAATTGTTCGATAGCGTTCAGCTCTTTGATTTCATCAGCACAAACCAGTGAAACCGCGTGGCCTTCGGCACCCGCACGGCCAGTACGGCCAATACGGTGAACATAATCTTCTGCCACATTTGGCAGGTCGAAGTTAACAACCTGCGGAAGTTGGTCAATATCAATACCACGGGCTGCAATGTCGGTTGCGACTAGAATGCGGATCTCACCGGTTTTGAAGTTTGCCAGTGCTTTTGTACGGGCACCTTGGCTCTTATTACCGTGGATAGCAGCTGCAGTAATGTCACGCTCTTCAAGGTATTTCGCCAAGCGGTTTGCGCCATGCTTGGTACGGGTAAAGACAAGTGCTTGGTTCCACTTCTTTTCTTGGATAAGCTTGGTTAGCAGCGCTGGCTTTTTCTTCTTATCTGTAGGGTAAATCCACTGTTGTACAGTTTTGGCCGTACTGTTGCGTGGCGTAACTGAAATCTCTACTGGATTATTGGTCAGCTCTCGAGCCAGTTCACGGATTTCTTCAGAGAAGGTGGCAGAGAACAGCAGGTTCTGACGCTTGGCAGGAAGCAATGCAAGAATCTTCTTGATGTCACGGATAAAGCCCATATCCAACATACGATCAGCTTCGTCCAGTACCAAGACTTCCAGTTGGTTGAACTTCACAGCGTTTTGACCAATAAGATCCAACAAGCGGCCGGGGGTGGCAACCAGTACGTCGGCACCTTTGCGCATACGCATCATCTGAGGGTTAATTTTCACCCCACCGAAAACTACCGCCGAGCTTAGTGGCAGTTTCTTGGAGTAGGTTGCAACGTTTTCACCGACCTGGGCTGCTAGTTCGCGGGTTGGCGTCAAGACTAGCGCACGGACTTGGTTAGCACGTACGATTGGGCCTTTCGATAAGCGCTCAAGGATAGGCAGGGTAAAGCCTGCGGTTTTGCCTGTTCCTGTTTGTGCCGCCGCCATGACATCCCGACCTTCCAAGACAGCAGGGATAGCCTGAGCTTGAATAGGAGACGGGGTTTCGTAGCCTTGGTTGGCAACAGCTTCAAGAATTGGGGTGCAAAGGCCCAAAGAGGCAAAACTCATAGAAAATTCTCAGTTGGATAAAAGTATGATCTGCCTCACACAGGCAGCAAGCGCGCTAGCTTACAGCAGGATCAGGAAAAGTCCTAATCTTTCAGATTATTCTATGAAGCTAGCGGGGAGATTCTAGGAATCGTTGGGGTCTATCAGGATTTCAAACCGCTCGTTACCGTGAAGGGATTCAAAGTCAGGATCTTCTGCGGCGAGTTCGCGTAGTGATGCGCTGCCAATCACTGCTTGCTCTAAGTCGTTGATAGCGAGCTCTTCCGAGCCTAAACAGGCATAGGCACAAGCACGCTGGTAAAGCGCATGGGCATTGCTAGAATCCAGCTCAAGTACGCGGTTACAGAGGCTAAGTGCCCAGTGATACTCCCTGATCTCCATAACGGCATCAGCCTTGTAGGTCAGGGCTTCCAAATCGCCGGGGCGTATTTTCAAAATATCGTCGTAGACTTCGATCTTCTGCTCTGGGGTCTGTAGGCCCTGTGAACGTAGCCACAAATTGTGGATTTCATTAATTGTTTCAATCTCTTTATTGTTCTGGGCAATGATCCGGGTCTTACGTTTGAGGTCTTGCTCGAGACGCTGGAATTTTTTCTCGTACTGATCGGCAATCGACTGGAGTTGCTGGTCGGCGGCTTTTTTGGTGTTATCCCGAAGCTCACGCAGTGATTGCCAGCCGACGAAGGCAAAGAGTGACGCTGCACCCGCGATGAAGTAAAAGAAGTAGGTTACTGTGACATTGGCATAGTTCATCGACTTATCAGCAACCGCCAGTTCCCGGTCGGTAATTTCAATCACCATTCTGCGCTCAAGGTCTTGTTGTTCGATACGCAGCGCCTTTAGCTCATCCAATACATAGCGTTCCATCAGTGGGCGCTCCAACACGCCTTCAAGCTTTTTTTCGGAGTTTGGCTGTGTGACTGCTGGCTGCTCTTCAGACATAGCAAGGCTGGGTATCACCAGAAAAGCGGTGAGAAGTAGGGTGCGCAGGAGCAAGGATAATAGAGACATGGCCACTTCCCTCAAAGTCGCTGTGAGCGATGTACTTTAAGGAATACTAGTTAATGGTTGAATTTACTACAAAGTAGAAGTGGGCTGACCCCGAGCCAATGAGTCTTAGGTAAGAAAAGCGCTGATGGCCTGAGAAAGTTGATTGCTTACTAACAACGAGGCACAGGAAGATATTGGTTGGCGGCCAAAAACTTGGTTACCACCAGCGCTGGAGAGACGTCGAATTAGGATTGGTCTTCAAAGCAAGCTAAAAGGCTATAGCGGCCATTTAGCTTGATGTTAGTCTTCCAAACCACCTTCTTTTTGTACGCTAGCCAACATTGCCTTACGCTTCAGTTCTTTGTCGGCTTCTTGCTGGCAACTAACACGGTTAGCTTCTTCGAAGCTGGTTTCTGCGTTGTTTGAAAAAACATAATCTTTATTAAAAGTCAGCATGACGTTTACCCTCAAGTCATCATGTTGTTTACGACATACATCCTGTCTTGATTTGGTTAAAAAACCATCATCCCTGATTAATTATTTTAAGGAGGAGGAAGGAGGCGTAGTTCACACTTTCCTCGCTCCTGTAGGCGTAGAGCGACCGAATTGCTGTCAATCTATACCCAGTAATTTCAGTGCGATTCTGGCCGAGTCGAAAGCAAACTCATCCGGGGATATTTCATTTTTCTTTACCCAGCGGATAGCGGCAACATCATCATTTGCTTGCATTTTTGGCTTGTTATCTAGTGTGATGTGAAAGAAGGCATCACAGGTTTTGTATTCGATACCACGGTAAACGTAGGTGTTGGATGCCGACCCCATGTAGTGAATATTGTTAGGCTGAAAGCCCAGTTCCTCTTGCAGTTCGCGGTAAAGGGCTTGCTCTAACGATTCGTCATAATCGACAAAACCACCGGGAAAATCGAGCATGCCTTTACTTGGATTGCGCCCTCGTTCTGCCACTAACACTTCATCACCACAGCAGATAACTGCCAAAACGGCTGATGCGGTATTGTGGAAATAGGTGAACTGGCAGTGTTCACAGCGAAAAGCTTTGGCATCGCTACGAGTGAGGGAGGCTTGTCCGCAAGAGGGGCAGTACATGTGTTGACCTACTAGAAAGCAATCGATAGAGAAACGAGCGGCGAAGTATACCAAACTAAACAATAACCTGACCATATCAGAGCCATCTCTGCCGTTTTAGTACAACCTAAAACGATTAAGGGGGAGTCGTTCATTATTTAGCTTGGTATTACTCAAACCCGTGAATGCCAAGCGTGATTGGGTTAAAATTCAGTTAGCGCTCCGGCGTCAGTTAAATTATCGAAGTCACCACTGGTTAGAAAAATGTCTGAAGAACACGAAGAATATGAAGTTGAAGCCCTTGGCGTTGAGGTGAATGCCCAACCGATTGAGCTTTATAAGGTGTTGAAAATTGCCAACGCCGTAAGTGGTGGCGGTGAAGCCAAGTTCGCAATTGCCGAAGGTTATGTCGCGGTAAACGGCGAACTGGAACAACGTAAACGCCGTAAGGTGTACGACGGTGATGTCATTGAGTTCAACAATGAGTTCTACCTGGTGCTTTGCGACCAGCCAGTAACCGAGGTGGTGGAGAAGCCGAAAAAAGCGGCTGAACCAAAGCCAGCCCCACGTGCTAAGTCAGCGTCTAAGCCTTCAAAGGGCAAAGGGCAGGGGGCTAAAGCGAAAGCCGGCTCTCAAGGCAACCGTTCCAAAGGAAATAAAGCCAACTCAGGTAAGCCTGCAGCCAAAGGCCCTGCAGACAAAGCAACAGGCCGTAAGCCGATAAGCTTCTAAAGGCTAAGAGCTCTAAAGAAAGGCCGCGTATTTGCGCGGCCTTGCTGTATGGGGAGGGGCAATGGAATCCTTATCAGGTCCTGTGGTTGCTAAGCCCGTATTTTTTTATTTTGCGGTATAGGGTCGCAATCCCAATCCCGAGCTCTTCTGCAACCATCTTGCGGTTGCCAAGTCGTGCGATGGCCTCTTCAATTCGGATCTTCTCCATTTCTTCCAGGCTCATCGAGCAATCGTCGCTTAAGACTTCCTGTGGGCTGGTTGCTTCAGGGGTCTGCTCAAAATACGGAGGCAATAAGTCGACGTCGATCTGGTCGCCTTCTGGAACGACATTGACGAGATACTCCACTAAGTTGCTTAGTTCACGCACGTTCCCCGGCCAATGGTAGGCATTGAGGCGGCGCATCGCTTCAGCACTGATCCCCGGGTAGGTTACCCCGATCTTTTGGGTGTGATGCTCAAGGAAGTAGTTGATCAGCAGCGCGATATCGCCTTCGCGTTCTTTTAGCGGCGGAAGGTGGATAGGGATAACGTTAAGGCGGTAATACAAATCCTCACGGAACTTGTTGGTGGCGATCATCTCCTGAAAATTACGGTTGGTTGCCGAAATAATGCGGATATCGACCGGAACGGATTTGTTCGAGCCTATCGGCATGACTTCCCGCTCTTCTAGTACACGTAATAACTTGGCTTGCAGAGTCATCGACATATCGCCGATTTCATCGAGGAACAAGGTGCCTTTGTTAGCAGCCTTAATAAGGCCAGTTTTGCCCTTGGTAGAAGCACCGGTAAAGGCGCCTTTGACATAACCGAACAGCTCACTTTCCAACAATTGATCAGGAATCGCAGCACAGTTAATCGCGATAAATGGATAGTTTTTACGATCACTTAGGTTATGGACCGCATTGGCGATAACTTCCTTACCGGTACCACTTTCACCGTTGATAAGCACGCTAGATGGGCTACTGGCGATACGGGTGATCAGCTTTTTCAGTTGGCGCATCTTGGTACACTCGCCGATAACGGTGGCGAATTGTGGTTCATGATCTGGGATCATCAAGGCGCTATTGGGCTGATGGTAAGCCATTAAAAATAATTGGTGGCCGTGGGCATTGTAAAACTGCCCAACTAATAATTCCTGACGCCCACCTAGCGAAATAATATGTTGCTGGTGGCCTTTCATTTCATTGTTATGAAGCGACAGCGGTTGAATATTAATTTCGAGGGTGTGCAGCCCTTCCTGAGTAATATTCAGGTTGTTGAGCGCGGGCTGGTTACCGTATTTTACCCGATTGTTTTCATCGAGAACTAATACGCCTTGGTCCATGTTTTCAATAAGATTAGTAAACACCTCATCGAGACCTTCACTGTTACTGTTTTTCTCGACGACTTTAGACACCACAATTTGGGCGATGTGTTTAATGTAGTCTGAGAAAAGTTGGACATTATCCTTGATTCTTTCACGCGACTCTTCGGTAAACGCGACAAGGCTGATGACTCCCAGGCACCTTTCTTCAATCATGATCGGTACGCCCAGAAAGGCCATTTCACGACAACCGTTTTTGTTGGTACACCCTTCGCATAAAGGATCGGTGCGAGATTTGACAACAACTTTTTCTTCATGTGTTTCAAGGATGTATCTAAATATCCTTGAGCTGGTGTTCAGTTTCTTTCCAAAAAACTTACTGTAGGGACCCGTGCCAGCAATTCGGACCAAATCGGCATCGACGACTTCGGCATCGATTTTCAACACCGCCGACAACATCTGGGTGAAGCGGAGGATGGTTGGTTGCAACTGCATTAATTCTGAGGGTCTTGGTGTGTTCAGCATATTGACTGGCTTATTCCTTTAATGACCGAATTAACATAAAGAAAAACTGCTTTATGCTGTTTGATATGTGTCAGGGTTTTTCAATTGAAAAATTCGAAATGAAATATTTTGCTAGCAATGTCACATGGGAATATCAATATGATAATCCCTCTTTTTTATCACTATCATTTTGGTCTAGAGAGTTGATACCTCGGTGATAGCTGATATTTCTATTGCCCCGACTTTCTTTATGAAGGTTCAATACTTCTCAATCTCCCGTCCCAGTATTCATGCGGCTTTTCAACGACTAACAATAATTTTAGTTTTCAGCATTCAATGTTGGCACAGTTGTTGATTGTACTGAATTAAGTTCCGAAATATTTATCTTTGTTAACCCTTAATTTAAGCCTGAAGTTTTACAAGGCATTAGCGTCAACTCTTGTCCTTCTAAGCAATCTCAGTGCCTTAAATCAAAACCAAATCAATGATCGCTGATTGAGCAATGCCAAAGGCTGTCATTACCCATTAAGCGACTGGCCCGTGAAGTAAAGCGCCGCCAGGAACGTATAACAATTGAAACCGGGAAGAAAAACATGAAGAGCATCAACGAACTGATCAAGGAAATTAATGAGCTTAAATCTGAACTGCACGACAAAGATTTTCTGTTGACCTGGGAGCAAACCCCGGAAGAGCTTGAGCGTGTATTGAAAACGGCCCAAGCCCTTAAATCAATGCGCCAGGAAAACATCGCGACAAACGTGTTTAACAACGGCCTCGGAATTTCTCTATTCCGTGATAACTCAACCCGTACCCGCTTCTCCTATGCTTCAGCTATCAACATGTTAGGCCTTGCCCAGCAAGACCTAGATGAAGGCAAATCACAAATCGCCCACGGCGAAACAGTCCGCGAAACAGCCAACATGATCTCATTCTGTGCCGATGCCATCGGTATCCGCGATGACATGTACCTAGGCGCGGGTAATGCTTACATGCGTGAAGTTGGCGAAGCGTTGGATGACGGCGTGAAAGAAGGCGTACTTCCTCACCGTCCTGCACTGGTTAACCTACAGTGTGATATCGACCACCCAACCCAGTCTATGGCTGACTTGGCATGGCTGGAAGAGCACTTCGGTGGCCTAGACAAGCTAAAAGGCAAGAAAATTGCGATGACTTGGGCCTACTCGCCAAGCTACGGCAAACCGCTTTCTGTGCCTCAGGGCATCATCGGCCTAATGACCCGCTTTGGTATGGACGTCACTCTGGCTCACCCAGAAGGTTATGACTTGATCCCTGAAGTTGTTGAAGAAGCTCGCAAGAATGCAGAAGCCTCTGGCGGTAGCTTCACTCAGGTTGCCAGCATGGAAGAAGCATTCAAAGACGCAGATATCGTATATCCGAAGTCTTGGGCGCCTTACCAAGTGATGGGCCGCCGTACCGAGTTGCTACGTGCCAACGACCATGATGGTCTAAAAGCATTGGAAAAAGAATGTCTTGCACAAAATGCTAACCACAAAGACTGGCACTGTACTGAAGAGATGATGAAGCTGACCAAAGCGGGCGAAGCCCTTTATATGCATTGCTTACCAGCGGATATCACTGGCGTATCGTGTGAAGAAGGTGAAGTGGAAGAGTCGGTATTTGAGAAGTACCGCATCGCGACTTACAAGGAAGCGAGCTGGAAGCCATACATTATTGCGGCAATGATACTAAACCGTAAATACCAGGAGCCTGGGCATATTCTGCAAGAGCTACTGGATGATGCGAAGAAGCGCGTTAAATAACCGCTTAGGGCATCGATACTTTTCCTGCCTTGGTGCATTCGTCTTGGCTCATCCGTGATGGTGTTACAGGGCAGGGGAAACCCTAGTCGATCTATCTGTATCTTTATGCTTGGGCATGCTAGCCCATTAGCGGGGGAGTTATACCCTTGGGTTATTTCAGGCCCCCGCCTTTTTCTTTCTCTTATTTTATGAGGTCTGGTCGTGTCTACGTTCACTCTTAAAATGGAGATTGCCGATAACCGCCACTATAACGGTCAGCTATCTCCACTATTTACCGCCGCTGAAGCGGAAAAAGCCCGCGCTTTCCACCAAGCTGTGGAAGGCTACCAGCCGACACCATTACATTCTCTAGACTGCCTGGCCAAAGCAATCGGTGTTGGCAAAATCCTAGTCAAAGATGAAGCCTACCGCTTCGATCTGAACGCATTCAAAATGCTGGGGGGCGCCTATGCGATTGCCCGCCTGCTATGTGATGAGTTCAAGCTTGATATCAATGCGTTTGATTTCGATAAGCTGAAAAACGACATCACAGAAAAAATGACCTTTGCTACCGCAACCGATGGTAACCACGGACGTGGTGTGGCTTGGGCTGCTAATAAACTCGGCCAGAATGCCGTGGTCTACATGCCTAAAGGTGCGGCTGACGAGCGTGTTAACAATATCCGTGCCTTGGGCGCTGAATGTATTGTGACCGACATGAACTACGACGATACCGTCCGTTTGGCTATCAAAACTGCCGACGAGAATGGTTGGAAGGTCGTGCAGGACACTGCTTGGGAAGGTTACACCGAAATCCCTACCTGGATCATGCAGGGTTACACCACCATGGCGGCGGAAGCTGTCGATCAAATGAAAGCAATGGCTGTTGAACGTCCTACCCACGTTTTCCTACAGGCTGGTGTCGGCGCAATGGCCGGCGGCGTGCTGGGCTACCTTTGTGACCAATACGGCCCTGACAAATTGCACTCTGTTGTTGTCGAGCCTGACCAAGCTGACTGTATCTACCGTTCTGGTATCAGTGAAAAAGGCGAAATGATCAATGTTGATGGTGACCTTGCCACCATCATGGTTGGCCTGGCTTGTGGTGAGCCTAATCCTATCGGCTGGCCTGTATTGCGCGATTGCTCCACCCAGTTTGTTTCTTGCCAGGACAGTGTTGCGGCACTTGGTATGCGTGTCCTTGGTAATCCATTAGGTGAAGACCCAAGGGTTGTGTCTGGTGAGTCTGGTGCTGTAGGAGCTGGTTTGCTTGCCGCCGTTCACTTCCATCCAGAAAAAGAAAAACTGATGGAGAAAATGGGCCTCAACCAAGACTCTGTCGTGCTGTTGATTAACACCGAAGGGGATACCGACCCTATCCATTACCGCGAAGTCGTGTGGGGCGGTAAACACCAAACCATTTGACCCTTTATGTCTGCTAGTTAGCGCAATATCTGCACTAACTAGCATCACTAAATGCACAAAGCAATCTACCAAGAATTTTAAATTTCGTACCTTGTTGGTGTCATCTATAGGCAGGGTGCCGTGAAAATCGATCATATCGGGTGTGATGACCACCGCCCGGTTCAAGGAGAATTATAATGAACATCCCATTTGCCCAAGTACTGGAAAAAGCCCAAGACTACAAAGCGGACATGACCCGCTTCCTTCGTGACATGATTGCCATCCCAAGTGAAAGTTGTGACGAAGAAAAAGTAGTACTTCGCATCAAAGAAGAAATGGAAAAAGTCGGTTTCGACAAAGTAGAAATCGACCCAATGGGCAACGTACTGGGTTGGATTGGTCACGGTCCTCACCTTATTGCGATGGATGCACATATCGATACCGTTGGTGTGGGTAACATGGATAACTGGGACTTCGACCCATACGAAGGTATGGAAGATGACGAAGTGATCGGTGGCCGTGGTGCATCGGATCAGGAAGGCGGCATGGCGTCTATGGTTTACGCCGGTAAGATCATCAAAGATCTTGGCCTTGAAGACGAATACACCCTGCTAGTTACCGGTACTGTTCAGGAAGAAGACTGTGACGGTCTGTGCTGGCAGTACATCATCCAGGAAAGCAATATCCGCCCTGAGTTTGTTGTATCTACAGAGCCTACTGATTGCCAGATCTACCGTGGCCAGCGTGGCCGCATGGAAATCCGTGTTGATGTATCCGGTGTTAGCTGCCACGGCTCAGCGCCAGAGCGTGGTGACAACGCCATCTTCAAGATGGGCCACATCCTAGGTGATATCGAAAAACTGGCTTCTAACCTTGGTGACGACCCATTCCTAGGCAAAGGCACACTAACCGTTTCTGAAGTTTTCTTCACTTCACCAAGCCGTTGTGCGGTTGCCGATAGCTGTGCAGTTTCTATCGACCGTCGCCTGACTTGGGGCGAAACTTGGGAAGGTGCTATCAAGGAAATCGAAGAGCTTGAAGCGGTTAAGAAGTTCGGCGGTAAAGTATCCATGTACAACTACGACCGCCCAGCCTACACCGGCTTGGTTTACCCAACTGAGTGCTACTTCCCAGCATGGAAGATCGACGAAGATCATGTTGCAACCAAGACCCTGGAAGCTTCTTACGAGCTACTGTTCGACAAGAAACCAACGGTTGATAAGTGGACCTTCTCAACCAATGGCGTATCTATCATGGGCCGCTACGGGATCCCAGTGATCGGCTTCGGTCCTGGTAAAGAGCCAGAAGCACATGCGCCAAACGAGAAGACTTGGAAAGATCATCTAGTTACTTGTGCCGCAATGTACGCTGTTATTCCTCAGATGTATCTGAAAGAACTGAAGAAGTAATAAAACGTGACGGGTAGGGCACTATGCTCTCTGTGCTCTGCCTGTCCACCCTTTTCCGTCCTGGGGGCGCCGACCGCTCTGCCTAACGTTGGCCACATATCCCCCCCAGGATGGATTTCTTTTTTAGGCAGGCATTTTCTGTTTCTTTTGTCCGTTAAACCTGAAGCCTCAAAGCTAAGCCTCTAATCCCAGCGGGCAAACGAAACAGCATCCTTTTTATACCTTGACGTTATTTGGGTATAGGAATTCTTAGGCAGAGAAGGAATAAAGTATGTTTTCCGCGGCGTCGAAAAAAACATCAGAAACTCAAGCGGCGATCCTGACCCAGCCCCGTCCGGGGATATTGTTGATCCGCCAGGGGATAGTGGTCGATCACCAACAGGCACAAAAAGCCGATATCCTTATCGTTGACGGCAAGATCGCCGATATTGCCCCTGAAATCCATATCATTCCCAAGCAGTGTGAAATCATTGAGGCGGCGGGATTGTATGTGATGCCTGGCGGTATTGATGTCCACACCCATTTTAATATTGATGTCGGCATTGCGCGCAGTTGCGATGATTTCTTCTCCGGCACCCGCGCAGCTGCCTGCGGCGGCACCACTACTGTTGTTGACCATATGGGCTTTGGCCCAAAAGGGTGTAGCCTCCACCACCAGTTGAATGTCTATCAGCAATACGCCAAGGAAACGGCCGTTATCGACTATAGCTTCCATGGGGTGATCCAGCACGTAAATGATGAGATCCTCGCTGAAATGGCATCGATGGTGGAAGAAGAGGGGATATCCAGCTTCAAGTTGTACCTGACTTATGGTTACAAGCTCGATGACGAAGAAGTGCTAAAGGCACTGATCCAACTCAAGCAAGTTGGTGCGCTTGCGACGGTGCACCCTGAGAACGATGCCGCCATTGCCTTGCGCCGTACCCAATTGCTAGAACAGGGCAAAACCGCACCCAAATACCACGCGGTAAGCCGTCCTCTAGAGTGCGAAGCTGAAGCCATAGCCCGGATGATTAACCTCGCCAAATTGGCTGGTGATGCACCGCTATATATTGTTCATCTTTCCAATGGACTTGGCTTGGATTACGCGCGCCTTGCTCGTGATAACCATCAGCCTGTGTGGGTTGAAACCTGCCCGCAGTATCTGATGTTGGATGATAGTTGTTACGAAAGGGAAGACGCATTGAAGTTCATCCTCAGTCCACCGTTGCGTCCAGCCATAGAGCGCGAGAAGCTTTGGCTCGGGCTGGTGGATGGCAGCATCGATACGGTGGCCACCGACCATTGTTCGTTTACCTATCACGATCAAAAGCAACGTGGCAAAGACAATTTCAGTGCTTGCCCAAATGGGATGCCCGGCGTTGAAACCAGAATGCCGTTGCTGTTCTCAGAAGGTGTCATGAAAGGGCGGCTTAGCCCAAGTCGTTTTGTCGAGTTGACCAGTTACCTGCCAGCCAAGCTGTTTGGCCTATATCCGCAAAAGGGCGCATTACAGGCTGGATCTGATGCCGACTTGGTGCTGTTCGATCCGGAACAAGAAGTCTCAATCAAACACGAATTACTACACGACAACGCAGATTACACCCCGTTTGAAGAAATCCAAACCCAAGGCTGGCCAGTGATGACCATCAGCCGTGGGGACGTTGTAGCGTGTAATGGCGAATTTACGGGGAAAGCCGGGAATGGCCGCTTTATTCGCCGCAAACCGTTCGATGCCAGTGCGCTGTAAACCGTCACGAACGGGTAGGGGTGACAGCCCCAAACGACAAGGATAATTCAAGGAGTAATTATGAACACCCCAACCAAGAAGAGTACTGCTGTTGTCGCCTTAGGGGGAAATGCACTGTTGCGTCGTGGCGATGCGCCGAGTTTTACCAACCAGCTTGCCAATATCAAGATTGCTGCCAAAGCAATTGCCGAGATTGCCAAGGAATACCAGGTTGCGATTGTCCATGGTAATGGGCCTCAAGTTGGTTTGTTAGCCCTTCAGAATCTGGCCTACGACAAGGTCCAGCCATATCCGCTCGATGTTCTGGGCGCTGAAAGTGAAGGCATGATCGGTTATATGCTGGCGCAAGAGCTGCAAAACCTTATGCCGGATACCGAAGTATCCAGTTTGTTGACCCGTATCGAAGTCGATCCGAACGACCCGAGCATGCTAGATCCAACCAAGTTCGTTGGCCCAGTTTATAACGAAGAAGAAGCAGGCATATTGGCGGAAGCCAATAACTGGACTATGAAACGAGATGGCGAGTTTGTCCGCCGCGTCGTACCGTCGCCGAAACCACTGAACATCATAGATAAGAAATCTATCGAGACGTTATTGGGCGCGGGCGAAATCGTGATCTGCTGTGGCGGTGGCGGGATCCCTGTACGCAAAACCGACTACGGCTATACCGGTGTGGAAGGGGTGATCGACAAAGATCTTGCTGCTACTTTGCTTGCCAAGCAACTTAACGCCGACAAACTTTTGATCTTAACCGACGCCGATGCTGTCTACTTGGACTGGGGCACAGAGAACCAGCGCGCACTTCGTGCAGCAACCCCCGCACAGTTGAGCGAGTACCAATTCCCAGCGGGCTCAATGGGCCCGAAAGTGGAAGCCGCTGCTGATTTTGCCCAGTTCGGCGGCAGGGCCTATATTGGCGCCTTGGAAGAAGGGCTGGATGTATTGGCTGAGAAAGCAGGGACTTGTGTTAGCGCATAGGTACTAGTAGAGCCTTTCTGGTATTAGATAAAAAGAGCCCTCCAGTAACGGAACAGTTATTATCTGACCGATTACTGGAGGGCTCTGACTTACATAAACAAGAACATTATTCACTTCTCACAGAGAGGAAAGGAGAAGTGCTAAAACGATATCTACAAATGGCTATAAAATACAGTCACATATATTTAACTGGCATTCAGTTTAAATAAACTGCTGCGCTTTTTAGGCAGGACACCACTACCTATTGAACCTGTTTTGAAGTCTCTTAGGCGCATCACTCAACCTCCAGCAAAGACACGACCCACTGCTGTAACGGGTCGTCATGGTAACGTGGGTGCCAAGCCGCAATGACATCAAAGCTGTCGGGGGAGTGGTCGAGTGGAATCGTGACCACATCCAATGATTCAATGGCCCTTGATGGTAGGAAGGCGATGGAGTCTGTGGTTTCAAGATACATAGGGACAATAGAAAAGCAGGGCGCAGAGATAACCACATTTCGCTTTAGACCAAATTGCGAGAACCAATCATCGATAGATCCCTTGAAATTAGGACGGGATGGCGAGGCGATAATCGTCGGGTATTCGGCCACTTCAGCCAGAGAGGGCTTTTTCCCTGAAATTGATGAACGCGGTGATGTTACGCAGACATGGTGTTCCTCGAACAGCTTTAAAACCCGGTAGCTTTGTGGAATGTAATCAGGGAAAGCAATGGCTAAATTCACCTTGCCACCTTCCATTAAGTCATGAAGCGTGTCTATTTCAAAATCCCTAACGATTAACTTCAGTTTGGGGGCTTGGAGCCTAAGCTTTGCAATTAATGGAGGTAGGACAACCTGCTGGGCATAATCGGTAGCAGATATTACAAACGTCCCCTTGGCCTTTTCTGGTGAGAAGCGGCTAGTTGCCATTAGTGCGCTGAAATCAATCAGCAGCTTATCAACTTTGATTGAGAGTTCTTGCGCAAATGGCGTGGGAACAAAGCCGTTGGTTTTCCTGACGAATAACCTGTCATCAAACACATCCCTGAGCTTTTTAAGATGCTCACTGACCGCTTGTTGGGTCAATCCAAGCTGGCTTGCGGCTTTGGACGCGTTCTCTTCACGGATCAAAGCTTGGAAAACCCTCAATTGCTTTATGTCTAATCGATCTAGCCGGCCCATTCTTCACCTTATTACAAAAAACGTTATAGTTTGATTGTACGTGATAACAAGTTTGGCTTGTATCATGTACAAAATCATATTGTTTCTGTTTGTTTTAGTGGTTCGTTAAAGTCTCTCCATCGAACGAATCCAAAGGCTGGAGAGAAATATGAAAACTGTCATTCTAATTGGTGCACTGGGCAAAATGGGTCAAGCGGCATTGACCGGTTTAGGTAACTACAAGGTGATCACAGCGGGCCGCTCTGGTGCTGTTGATCATATTGTGGACATTACCGATGAGAAATCCATTGAGGCCCTGTATCAGAAAGTCGGCCACTTTGATGCGGTTGTCAATACTGTTGGCTTTTGTGAATATGCGACGTTTGCCGAGATGACTGAAGCGCAGTGGATGACAACCGTTATGAGTAAAATGATGGGCCAAATCAACCTTGTACGAATCGGTCAAAAATACATTGCTGATGGTGGCTCGTTCACTTTAATCAGCGGTATTTTGAATGTTAAGCCCATTCCCTATGCCATCGCCGATGCCACGACAAGCGGTGCGATCGATACCTTTGTAAAATGTGTTGCCTATGAAATGCCACGTAATACGAGGATCAATGTGGTTAACCCAACCGTCCTTGCCGAAGCATGGGATGTGTATGGCGAGATGATGCCGGGCTTCGAGCCGGTACCGGGAAAGTTAGTCGGCAAGGCGTTTGAACGTTCGGTTGATGGATTCATCAATGGTGAAGTGATTTTTGTCGATGCCTAGCGTTAAGTCCTAGCTATACAAACAGCAACCCAGTTATCGGGTTGCTATTTTCGTCGATGAAATAGCGTACTCACTTACAGCCATCGGAACGATATCTAAGCCTGCAAATTGAATCGGTTATTGCTCAGTGTATACCGCCTTCATATTGTTTAGCGTCATTTGCAAGAAATCATCCATGATCAACTGAGCTTCGCCTTCATCAAAACTGGTGGCAAGGTTTATCGCTGATGTCATGAGTACCACATTGAGCAGTACTTTCCTTTCAAGGCTTGCGGTGTCTTTCAGGCTCAATTTGCTGCCAAAATTTTCACACAGTTTCCTTACGCTTTTTTTCGATTCTTCAACACTCAACTTCCACAGTTCAGGATCGGACTGGATCGCCAGGTTGAGCTTTATACGGTAAGGCTCAGTCTTGTGCAGCTCCCAGTAATTGTACGAACCCTGTTCAATGATTGTCTCAATCGTCGCGTCCGAGTTAACCATAGCTTCCATCACAAGCCGGTTATCATCTTCAAACATCTGCAAGGTAAGCTCGCGCATAACCGATTGTTTATTTGGGAAATAACGATAAAGCGCGGTTGGCTTCATTGCCGCACGATCAGCAATATCCTTCATGGTGAATTGGTCGATCCCACGATCTACGATGAGATCTTTCGCCGCGTTTAGGATTTCATTAACCCGATTAATGCTTCGGGTTTGCTCCGGCTTCTTCCGGATAGATTGGGTGTTTTTCATATTCATGGCTTGACTATAAACGAAAAGTGAAGGATAGTCACGTTCTCAAAACGTGAATAACCTTCACGTATTGGTTAAACAAGAATGTTGGAATTGTCATGAACAAAGCAACCTCAGCCCTTCTTCTCGGTGCGCTAGTGCTATCGGGGTGCACAGAAGAGGAAACCCAGACAGCAGATGTACAAAATGTGCGGCCTGTAATGTTAATCAGACCCAAACAAAGCTCTTCAATTATTGAGTACTCGTTACCGGCAATTGTGGAAGCTTCCACAACGCGCGAGCTGAGCTTTCCCGTCAGTGGGCAAATCGTCGAATTAAATGTAAAAGAAGGTGATGAGGTGGCTCAGGGGCAAGTTATTTCCCAGCTAAACGTCCGCCAATTTGACAATAGGCTCCGATCCGCCAAGGCCGATTTAGAGGCGATAAAGCTGCAACATAGCCGAGTGGAAAAGCTACTTAAATCCAATGCGATTGCCAGGCAGCAGTTTGATCAAATTACTGCCGATTTAGAAAAAGCAAAAGCAGCCTATGACAGTGCAAAGAAAGATCGAGAGGATGCGGTTTTAGTCTCCCCCTTTGACGGCATTATTTCGATTACCCACAAGAAAAAGCTTCAAGCGGTTTCTGGCGGGGAGCCTATTGTCACCCTCGATACCTTTGGTGATGCCGAAGCGGTCGTCAACATTCCTGCCAATGTGGTTGCCTTTGAAAAGCAGTATGAGCTGATAGAAACAAAGACAATTTTGGATGTTATGCCAGAAACGCCCATTGCCTCCACGTTGGTTGAGATATCGACGCAGGCTGATGTCAGGTCTCAAACTTACCAAGCGAGGTTTAGTTTTTCCCCGCCTGAAGACCTGACCATATTGCCCGGTATGACTGCAATGGTTAAAGCCAAGGTCGATTACAAAGACAACTCGGTCAAAGGGGTGTTGTTGCCTGTTTCTGCCGTAATGTCCGATGACGGTGGTCATTACGTGTGGGTGTTTAACCAAGAAAACCAGACAGTCAGCAAACGGTATGTATTGGTCGAGCAGGGGGTAAGTGAGAAGTTGCTGGTAATCGAGGGGTTATCACTTGATGACAGGGTAGTTGGAGCCGGCGGTGCTTTCTTATTTGACGATATGAAAGTTATCGAGCTTTAACAGAATGAAATTAGCAATAGGTAATAACCATGATTAACCCAGCAGTGGTGTCGATAAAAAATAAGTTGCTGATGGTGATATTTATCCTCGCCACCTTATTTGCCGGCTGGCAGTCCTATCAAACGATGCCCCGGTTTGAAGACCCGGAATTTGTTATTCGTTCTGCCATTATCCTCACGGAATACCCGGGAGCAACACCGATGGAGGTGGCAAATGAAGTCACGGAACCTCTTGAATCGGCTATTCAGGAAATGTCAGAGATAGAAGAGATCGTGTCGACATCTTCCGACGGGCTTTCCCGTATCGAAGTGTTGGTGAAGTACAACGCCGCGCCGACAAAAAACGAACTACAAAGCGTGTGGAATAAGCTTAGGAACAGAGTCAATGACTCACAGTACCTGCTCCCTGCTGAAGCACACAGCAGTTTTATTAATGACGACTTTGGTGACGTTTACGGTATTTATTACTTATTGACCGGAGAGGGCTATTCGAACCGGCAATTAGAAGACTATGCCAAGCAGCTAAGAACGCGGATTCTTGCGATTGATGGGGTGGCAAAGGTTACCCTGACTGGGATTCAACAAGAAGCGGTATATATTGAGTTTTCCAAGCAGCGAGTCAATGCACTTGGCATATCGCTCAGCCAAATTCTAGAGTCCCTGCAACAACAAAATAGTGTTGTCTTTGCCGGTAATGCCAAGCTAGATACGCTGCGTTCGACAATTCAATTACCTAATACCGTCTCTTCCGTTGAATCGCTGGAATTTCTGCATGTCGCGACAGACACTGACGGAACCATCGTCTACCTGAAAGATGTTGCGACCATTTCTCGCGAAGTGCAGCGTCCCCTAGTTCATGAAGTCAGGTACAACGGTCATCCTGCCATCGGATTTGGTATAGCCAATGTCTCTGGTGCCAATGTCGTGGAAGTGGGAGAGATGGTGGATGCCGAACTGAAATCATCGGTAGAACTGCAACCTGTCGGGATGGAAATGCATGAGTTCTACCATCAAGGCAAAGTCACTGAAGTCGCCGTTAATGATTTCGTCGCCAATGTGTATCTGGCGCTTGCGATTGTGCTGGTGACCCTGATGATATTTATGGGAATCAAGCCTGCACTGATCATCGGTGCGACCCTAATTTTGACCATTGCTGCTACGTTGTACACGATGCAGATTAGCGAAATACCAATGCATCGAATCTCATTGGGGGCTTTGATCATCGCCCTGGGGATGCTGGTTGATAATGCGATAGTGGTCACTGAAAGTGTTTTCTCAAACAAACGCAGTACTGCCAAGCTAGAGCTGTTGAAAACAGTGGTTCAGCGTTCTATGTGGCCTTTATTGGGAGGGACACTGGTTGGCATCTTGGCGTTCGCACCCATTAGTTTGTCAGAGGGTGACTCTGCAGAATATACACGGCACCTTTTCTTTGTGGTGCTGATTTCCCTGATGTATAGCTGGGTCTTTGCAATAACGTTTGTTCCCTTTTTGTGCGAGCTATTGATCAAGGGGGACACCATAGGTGCCAACCACAATGAGCCTGCATTTATACAAAAATACAAAAAGTTCATGCAGGTTATACTGCGCCACCGCGTTAAGACCGTTGTTATCACCGTGCTACTGTTTTTCTCTTCGATATACACTGCGCAATATATGAAGCCGGGTTTTTTCCCGACTTCGACGACCCCGCAATTTGTTGTGGACTATTGGTTACCACAGGGAACGGATATAGACATAACTCGGCGTGATTTGCTGGATATCGAGCAGCAATTAATGGAGCTCGAAGGTGTCACCGGTGTTCAAACCTTGGTCGGGGCAGGGGCGATGCGTTATATGCTCATCTATCAAGGAGAAAGTGAAAACACCGCATACGGCCAGTTTTTGGTGAAAATGGATGATTTGGAGAAGGTAAAGCCCACCATAGAGAAGGTGCAGAAGCTAATTGATGAGAATTACGCCGATGCTCTGTCCAAGGTATGGCAGTTCCAATTGGGGCCGGGCGGCGGTTCGAAGATAGAAGCTGAGTTCAGCGGCCCTGATCCTGTTGTGCTGAGGCAACTTGCCGAACAAGCAAAATTGATCATGGTTGACGACGGAAAGGCGATGTCAATTAAAGACAACTGGAGGCAACCTGTCCGAGTCATCCAACCGAATTATGACCCAACTCTGGCAAACCGGTTGGGGGTATCGAAACAAGATATCGCAAGTGCCTTGCTGGTGAATTACACCGGTCAGCAAATTGGTACTTACCGTGAAGACGACCGGTTGCTTCCGATTGTCGCGCGGGCACCGATAGCTGAAAGGGATAACATCGATAATATCGGTCTTTTGCAGGTAACGAGCAGTACGACCGGAGAACAAGTCCCGCTGATGCAAGTTGTGCGATCTTTTGAAACGGTGTGGCGTGATGGTTTGCTCAAGCGTGAGGATCGGGTATGGCGTATCAAAGCCCAATCAGATCCAGTTGCCGGTGAGCTAGCCGGAACCCTGTTCGCTAGGCTCAAGCCAAAGATTGAAGCGATTGAGTTACCGCCGGGCTATTCACTCGAATGGGGTGGCGAGCATGGCGATAGTACCAAAGCCAACCAAAACCTTGCAGACGCAATACCATTTAGCGTGTTGTCGATGATACTGGTTACTGTTGTTTTGTTTAACAAAGTCAGGCAACCACTGCTAATTTGGTCAATTGTACCTCTGGCCACCATCGGTGTTGTTTATGGTCTGGTTCTGACGGGGACCCCATTTGAGTTCATGGCGATTCTAGGGCTGTTATCTCTATCTGGTTTGTTAATCAAAAATGCCATCGTACTTGTCGATCAAATGGACTTGGAAATCTCTGAGGGCAAGCCCAGATATACGGCGGTATTGGATTCTGCTGCAAGCAGGGTCAAACCGGTAATGATGGGGGCACTGACGACGATATTAGGTGTATTACCGCTATTCTATGATGCCTTCTTCCTGTCGATGGCGGTGGTATTAGTATTCGGGTTGACAGTGGCAACACTATTAACACTTGTCGTTGTCCCTTCGCTATACATGATTTTCTTTGGAATAAAGGAGGATGAACGATTAAATAATTGCCAGGAGTTGTCTTCGCATGCAACTACACCTGTTTAACTAGTGATTTTGTTTAACTTTTGTTTATGAAAGTTCCTAACTTGAGGCCATTGGTTAAGGCGGCATTTAAATAGAATAAATCCCTGGTGATTGGATTCATTTTATTTTGCGTTGAGCAAGCCGCCTTATGAGGTCTGTTTTAAAGCAACTCGCTACTGTGCTTTGGTAGGCCTCGGCCTACCTTTTTTTATTGGCTCAACAAGGTACCTCTCAATCTTGAATGGGGTGGAGCTTAAATCGACCACCCATTGCTCCTTAACGGTATGGTCGAATATTTCTCCCGACAAAGCACGGGCTTTGAAATCCAGCATGAAGTCAATTTGATACCGGTTGTCAGCCATCACACTATATTTGAAGTCATAAGGATGGTGGTGCAACGAGCCAGGCTCAAAAGTTGCCCTGTTGTTGGCCATCCAAGTTTTGAATCCACTTATTCCATCAAATACCTCTCCGTGGAATTCAAAATGGCACTCTTCACTGAGGTATTGAGTAAAGAAACTGTCGTCGGCCAGTTGATCAAAAGCGGCAAAAATATCATTGATAATTGGTTCCAATTTTGGCTTGGACATTACTCACCGTCCTCCAAGAGTTCGACGATATCGCTATAGCCAAATTGCTCTGCCAGTGCTTTTGGTGTTAACCCGTCAAAAGCGACAATACTGGTATCCGCGCCTGCTTCAATCAGGACTTTAGCCGCCTCGGTGTGGCCGTGCCAGATAGCATCATGCAGCGGTGTGTAACCGTTATTTGGACCCATCGCATCCAATACTTCCTTGAATCCTTCGTATTGAGAAAGCAGCGTCAGCATATCGGCCCGACCAAAATAAGCCGCTTTGTGTAAAGGAATCGCAGCCATGTAGTTGCCAGGGATAGTTTGGTCGGCACCCGCCTCGAGCAAGGCTTTCGCAATCTCGTAGTTGCCGTTCCGGGCTGCGACCAGAAGTGCGGTGTGGAAGTCACTACCTACCTTGAGAACAGGGGAAACTGCATTGACATCAGCTCCTCCTTTGATGAGTGCTTGAATATTTGCCAGCTTTTCTTCGTCGGTTGACTCCGTATCAAGGACCAAAGCAGTAAAGATGGCACTGTCATTTTTGGCCTGGCTGTTTAGTTCAGCGGTGCGTTTATCAAACAGTTGGTTTATCTGCGCGATATCAGCGATGGCTGCTTTGTCTTCAGGGTTTGGACCGAAGTCATTGAAATCTTTGGCCGACATACCAAATGCCGCTACTAAGGTTGTGTCAGTATCCGGCAAACTAAGAAGGTATTCTACGCCTTCGATGTTGCGGTACCATACCGCCAGCATCAGTGGGGATGCGCCTAGTCGCACGGATTGAAGGTTCACGAATGCGCCATGTTCAACCAGCATCTTTAGCATCTCGACATTATGGGCCTGAGCGGCAAAGTGAATAGGGGCATTTCCCATCAATGGGTCCAAAGCGTTGACATCTGCTCCTTCGGCAATCAACTTTTTGGCCTGTTCCAAATTACCTTCGACAACAGCAAGGTGTAATGGGGTTAGGTTACGGAAGACATCTTTTTCTACACTAGGCTGGTAAAGTGCGCCTGTCGGGGTATCTGCTGCCCTCATTGCGTCTGTTTGTGATGACAGAGCAGGGAGTGAAAAAGATAAAAAACCGATCGTTAACGCTGATGCTAGGGTACGTTTTGCAAACTTCATTAAAAATATCCTTTAACTGACTTTTAGCTGAATATTTCAAAAATATTGGCTTAATTTCTATGACTTATAAATCAAAGGGGAAATGTTTTATTTAACCTTTTTCTTTATTATGAAAATAAAAGTAATAATTACCTTTTAACGAAGGTGTATACTTTGTTAAAATCACGGTTATAGTTTTGCTCAAATACTTACTTGATGCCATAAACTAGACGTTAATCTCGAGGAAACCAAAGGTTAATAACTGATTTTTTAAGTTAATACTTTAATATTCAGCGCCTTATGCTGGATTGGTGTGGTGAGCGTACTGGTGTGATTCTGTAGAAAAGTATAATAGGAATAAGTACTGTGGCTATATTGAAAGAAATGAGCCACTGTGTTTTTTCAAATAATTAAGAAAAAATAAAAAGAGGCAGTTTGAACACTTAAATGTTTACCCTATTTTAATGGCCTCTATGGGTTTAGCCACTTCGCATGATGAATTAATATTTATTATGTAAGAGGACCCAAAAAAGGCGCTGCCCATGAATCAGAATGCCCAACAACTTCTGAAAACACTTTGTGCAGAGTACGATAGCTTGTCGCAAAAGTATCAAGATCGGCCATTTCCAGAGTTTTCGGAAACCATCCAAAATGAATTAGGTTACTGTTTGGTTCGCTGCCCAGTAGGGAGTCAGCGATTCTCTATTGTGTCTGTACGCTTTGCTTCTGCGGTAAGGGGACAAGGGGTGTTAACTGCATTTATCGATTATATCAGGAAGCACCCTTATCATTATAACGGTATTGAAGTCGCAACTATAGAGAATAAAGGCTTGGCCAAGCGGCTGCTTACCCTTGGCTGGCAGTATAAATCCCGGTTCAGCAAATTCTTTTTTGCAAATACGCCAACGTTAATCCAAGACTTTTAAATTGAAGTCTATGACGGTGATATCAACAACGACGATAGAGGGTGGTTGAGAACAAACCGCGAAAGCCCGCCTGTACCCATGCTTGCCAGTAATCACCTTCGCGGGCACCCAAGCTATTGAGGTGTTATCATAGCTATAGAATGATAATACAACCTTGGCGAAACACACTTTTGAGCTACGCATTTTTCCATCGCGGACGACATATCCTCTATTTCATTTGGCACCGGCTTAGAACTAGCGGGTTTCAGATGCTAACCAGTTTCCTTTTTGTTCGCTGTACATTGTTGACCTTGTTTGTCCCGCTAGACATCTGGATCAGTTCCAAGTTGATGTCACTCCATGGCGTGAGTGCGATTGCCAACCAGGAACTGTTGGCATTCTTCCTGTCACCCGCAGGCTTTTTGCTCAGCCTCTGGCTCATTACTCAGTTGAGCTTTGCCTTTTTCGTCGAGCATTCAACGATTAGTATCTTGTTGGCCCAGCATGATTTGGGAAAACGCTCGATAATGGATACCTTTGGGCTGATCCTCCAGCGCAGTTTTCGCGTTGCCAAGGTGGTCCTTGCCCAGTCGTTAGGGATCAGTCTGCTACTTTCTACCTTAGTTTGGTGCGGGCGTTGGCTTTATGGGCTTATGCTCAATGACTGGGATATTAACTATTACCTCAGCCATCAGATGAGTTCTTTGTGGCTAGCTGTTGGCCTGCTGGTATTGATCACGCTGCCGATAGTCTTGTTGGTTCTTCGCTACTGGGCCAGCTGGTGGCTTGCATTGCCACTTAGCCTATTCCAGAACTGCTCCCAATGGCGCCTGTTCAAGCAAGCCCAGCGCCTCAGCCAGGGCATCTATATCCATATCCTATTAGGCCATGTTGCATGGTTACTGGGCCGGGCTGTGATAATTGCCGCTATAGGCACGAGCATCCTGTTTGTGCTTGAACCCATATTGCACTGGGCGACTTATGATCCCGAGCGGTATCCGTGGTTGATGGTGGCAACGGTTGTGCTGATTGGTGTCGCTTTTCTATTGAGCTTTATCGACCGGTTTATCTACGCAAGTTGCCAGTACTACGTCTTGCGCCTGCAGACAAGGCGCTTGAAGTTAGTCAATGAAGAAGAGCGCTTTGCCGGCCTAATGCAAAACACCCAGCGCCGAGTTTTGCTTGGCGGCGTAATGGTGGTGTTTACCGTCTTTGCTTCATTTAACGGCTACTCCGACGTACGCCACTTTGTCGGTCATTTGCAGACCAATACATCGGGATATGTTACCGCTCACCGTGGTGGTGGATTTGCCTATCCCGAAAACAGTGAGGCGGGTATCCTATACGCTATTTCATTGGGTATCCAAAGCACCGAGATTGATGTGCAAATCACCAAAGATGAGCAGGTGGTCGTATTCCACGACCGTGATTTGGGCCGGATGCTGGGTTCACATCTGGTAGTGGAAAATGCCTCCTATGCTGAGATTGTCGCTGCATACCAGCAACAGGATCTGACACCGCCGCCTTTGTTGACCCATCTATTGGATAATTACGCCAGTGATATTGAGTTTAATATCGAACTCAAACGGTATAACCGAAGCTTTGGTCTGGCCAAGGCAATGGCTGAGTTACTACCGAATTATCGGCAGGCCATGATTGTTTCGAGCCTGGATACCGACTTGCTAGCAGAACTGATGAATATGCTGGCGGAAAAGCGGCCTGAGCAATTGCGATATGCTCTGATATACGCGGCAAGCGTCGGTGAATCGGACCTTGAACGCGAGGTGGATATGTTGATGGTTAGCGACCAATGGCTTGATGCCTGGCGAATCATTGAAATCCAGCAGCGCGAGCAAGAGGTGCTGGCTTGGACCATCAACAATGCAGCGGCAATGCAGCGGCTGTTCCTGCTAGGGGTTGATGGCATTATTACCGACGAGCCTAAACTGGCGCAGGAAGCTAAACAGAATATCGAAGAGATGGATTTCTCTGAAAGGGCTTTGCGAACATTGCGGCACTGGTTGTTGCTGTAATAAAAAAAAGGGGCGCAAACATATAAATGCCCCAACTGTTCAATGTAGTAACAGAAACTGATGTCTTTCAATGAAGCTAGAGTTTTCCAATTGATAATTGGCTGGTAATACGCGCTTGGTATTAAAAAAAGGGGAGTTAACCTCCCCAGACAGTCGCTTATCTAAAATAGGTGATAAACACAATCAGCAATCATTGATTTGGATTTAACAATCAACTTTCGACAGGGATAATGTTACGAAATGGGTGGGCAGACAAGATCAATGGTGAGGATTTGATATATCTTTTATGGGATTTTATATCTTTATAAATCCCATAAATTATTTAACTTCATGGTGTTAGCTAGCCTTAAGCCTATTCCTCCAGCGTAAACCCGATTTTGATAGTCACCTGCCAATGGGCTACTTTGCCGCCCATGATATGACCACGGGTCTCGACGACTTCGAACCAGCGCATGTTGTTTACCGTTTCATTGGCGCGTTCGATGGCGTTGCTTATAGCATCTTCAATGCTAACGGGAGATGAGCCAACCAGTTCCATTTTCTTGTAGGTATGATGATTCGAGCCACTCATAACAGTCTCCTGATATTAACAGTCGATTAAGTGTAGTTGGTTTTAGGCCTTCCTTATGTTTCACCTTTGAATGACTTACCTGGGATGCTTTTGCGGAATGGGCTTGTGGGACGGAATTTGGGGGAGGCAAGAAAAGGCCCCACTCTGCAGTGGGGCCTTGGGTGTTACCTAGCTATTGGCACTACTCCTCAATTAGTTTGTGCGCTATCTGGCTCTGGCGCTCTTGCGGTTTAAACTGGTTAAACCTTGGCAAGAACTTGTCCCAATCGATGACATGGCTGTTGATTTCAGGACCATCGATACAGGCGTGCTTACGCACTAGTTTGCCGTCTTCCATTACAGGTACCATGCATGCACCACACATGCCGGTGGCATCGACCATGATGGAGTTGAGGCTGGCGACACATGGAACTTGATAGCCCAGAGTCTGATCGCTGACTGCACGCATCATCATAGGCGGGCCTATAGTGATGACTTCGGCAATTGTCTGATCAGAGTCAGGGCTATTGGCTTCCCTATGCTGCACCAAGCGATCTTCGAGCGGATTTGTCACAAATCCTTCGATGCCGAACGTACCATCGTTACTGGTGTAAACCACTTCCAGTAAACCAGGGAACGCTGCCCGTAGATTCTCGACCTTGTCGCCTTGTTCCGTCCAGAAACTGTGGGTCTTGCTTCTGAAGCCGGAGATCAGGGTGACCTTATTGCCGATTTCCAGGTGGGCACGCATGATAGGATGCACAGCAGGCAGGCCTACGCCGCCAGCGGTGAAGATAACACTCTGGTTGTCAGGGTGTTTCACCACATGGCTGGCTTGCCCCAATGGGCCGGCAATAGCCTCGAAGCAGTCGCCTTCTTGCATTTGGTTGATCAGCTTGGAGCTGGTTCCTAGCCCTTGGATCACCAGCTCGATAGTGCCGGCTTCGGCGTCCCAATCGGCCAAAGTGAGAGGGATCAATTCACCTTTTTCATCCGCCAGTACCCTGACAAATTGTCCAGCCTTGGCTGAGCGGGCAATAAGCGGTGAAGTAATGGTAAATTCGACAATCTCTTCGGTTAATTGACGACGCTTGATGATTTTAGCTGGCGTTTGGCCTAGTCCTGTATAGTGACAAGCTTGTGCGACGAGCCCTTCGACTTCCTTGGCATTGAAATCAAGCTGACCCATGATTTCCCTTGCCGCAGCCTGGCCGTCACCTGCAGCCTTGATAGCAGTTGAGCCACCACGGGTAGCATCACCGCCACTGTATACGCCGCTGAGCGAAGTCTCTTGCGAGCCCTTGTTGAGCAGCAATGTACCCCACTTGGAGGTATCCAAGTCTGGGTTGGCGTCTTTGACGATAGGGTTGGAGCTGTTGCCCAAGGCCATAATGGCAAAGTCGACCTTCATCAGCTCAAACTCTCCGGTTGACTGTGGACGCCGACGGCCGGATGCATCAGGCTCACCCAACGCCATTACATCAAGCTTGGCACTGGCTAGAACATGGTTTTTGTCGCCATTGAACTCGCAAGGCGAGCGGAGCTCTTTAAGCTGGATTCCCTCTTCGAGCGCATGGTGAAGTTCTTCGACACGGGCTGGCATTTCCTGTTGGGTACGGCGGTAGACGATAGTGACGTTGGCCCCCAAACGGCAAGCGGTACGGGCGGCGTCCATCGCGGTGTTACCACCACCGATGATCATCACTTCTTTGCCTTCCATATCCGGCATGGGTGTTTCGTAGTCAGGCTCGTTGGCGTGCATCAGATTGACACGGGTCAGGAATTCATTGGCCGACATAATGTTCAGCAAATGCTCACCCGGTACATTCATAAAGCGCGGCAAACCTGCCCCGGTGCCGACAAAAATGCGCGTGAAGCCAGCGCGTTTCAGATCGGCGAGGGTCGCTGTTTTACCAACAATATAGTTGGTGACAAAGCGGCCGCCGAGCGCTTTGATTTTCTCGACCACATCATCCACCAACTGGTTTGGCAGGCGGAACTCAGGGATACCGTATCTCAGTACCCCGCCTAGGACATGGAATGCCTCGAACACTGTGACTGGGTAGCCTTCTTTGGCAAGCAAGTAGGCATTGATCAGCCCCGAAGGGCCAGAACCTACAATTGCAACCGGTGGCTTGGTGGCAGCAACCCAAGGGTTGATGTCAGCCGCTTTTGGAGGCTCACCGTTGGATAATTCGCGATCGCGCTGGGGCAGGAACCACTCCAACTGACCGATTTCGATTGGCCTGTCGTTGTGGGTACACACCCCCTGGCATTGCAGCTCTTGAGGACAAACCCGGCCGGTGACATTCGGTAGTGGGTTGGCATCTCGGATCAGCTCGAATGCGTCCCTGAAACGGCCTTCACCCATCAGGTTGAGTACCTGGGGTATATGGATCTTGACCGGGCAACCGCCGTCGTTTTCTTCGGCGGGGTTACCGTCGCGGTCGCACTTGGGCACGCCGATTTCACACGGGTGATCTTCACACTGCTTGTCTCGGATCACCTCCAGCCAGACGAACATCTCGACTTCACGCAAGCTGTAGCCCAGCCCCATGTAGCCCAAATAGCCCTGGCTAACCAAGTCAAAGTCCTTGCGGCGCTCTTCGGCAGGGCGCACATAAGGCGGTATGTTGTTACTTCCTGGCCATCCAGCGGATAGCCCTTTGAACATCGGGTAGCGCTCTGATAAATGGGTATCCAGTGCCTGCACAAAGGCACGCTTTTGCTTGAGCGGGATACGCCATAAGTAGCGCTGCAGGGCGACACTGAGTTCATTATCAGCAAGCAGTAGTTGCCAGAGCTTTTCGATAAACTCAGCAGAGAGCTTGCCCTGCTTGAGTGTTTCGCGAATGAGCTGCATGCTCTCTTCGATCACCATCTGCTGGAAGCGCTGTGGGTTTTGCTCCATGCGCTTTAGCATCAACTCCCGTTGAGCTTGCGAGATTGGACGGGAAATTACATCACTCATGACTACACCTCCACCGATGCAGGTGCGTTGAAGTGGATGATTTCTGCATCACACTCATCGGCAATACGCGAGGCACGCTTGACCAATTCATCGCTGAGTTCGACGGTTTCCAAGGCGTTAGGGATCACTTGGCTGATGACCTTGGCTTCGCCGTTTTCAACAATGGTGGTTTTCTCGAACAATTCGCCCAGTTGCTGGTAACAGGTCTTGCAGTCTGTACACTGGCCTTTTTCATCCTCGTTTATTACCACCAGCGGCAGGTCGCCGTTGGTATTACTCGATGCCTGTGGTGCTGCTGAACTACTATCGATTTGGGTCACCGGGATGCTATTGGCCACATTGGGCGAAGCAGCCATAGCCAGCTCTGCCAGACCATTGGCGATGGTTTCGATAGTTTGCTCGTTGCTGTCGATGGCGTTGTGGTAACGCTGCTTCCATTCATCGATTTGGCGCTGGTACTGCTGGTCGATGTTGGTGATGTGCTGGCCGCTGAGGTACTGCAGCATATGCCAGTTGCGTAACCGCTCTTCGGTCAGGGCGACAATCGAACTGGAAACGCTCAACTTGATGAGGTGCTGCTGCTTATCGGTTGCCCAGATAAACGGCACCTTACCATTACGCTCATCCGCACTCATTGTGACGTACTCAGCTATCTCAACAGCATTCTGAGCTTCGGTTACTGGATTGAAGTGCTTCTTGAAGCGTCCTTCATAAAGTGAGAAGTCGGCTGGCGTGAACGGTACCTGTTTTAACTGGGTCATACCGTCGCTGTCGATGTAGCTAATGGTATGGGTTGCCCAGTCTTGCTGTAGCTCAGGGTTGCCCTCGATAGAGAAGCGCTCGGATAATGTTTCACCCTTGCGTGGGTCGTGGACAAACACTGGGCTCATGCGGCTTTCGACAGCTAGGCGGGAGTGACGGGTGCTGGCGTCATCGGCGATACCGTGCTCACCCATACATGGGGTGTAGACATCAAACAGTGCAGGGGCGTCTTGATAGTTGAGGTACTCCATCAAATTCGCCATGAAGTGACCCTGCAGGGCAGTAGAGGTTTGTACCACCATGACTTTCGGGTGGAAGGTCGCGATGATACCCAACTCTTTACGCGATTCCTGTTTACCGCTGTGGGCACTGCCGAAACGGCTGAGGTCGGAATCCTGCGCGGTAAAGCTGGCGGTTGATGCCTGCCCACCGGTGTTGGAATAGCTACCGGTATTGAGCACGAAGACCTTGATTGGCGTACTGGTGGACAATAGGCGTGATAGGGCACCAAAGCCGATATCATAAGTCGCGCCATCACCGCCGATACTGAATACGGTCGGTAATAGGCCGAGTTCCTGATCGGATAGGTGGCTCCATAATAGGTAACGAAGCTGGCGGTCATGGACTTCGGCATCGTACATATCTTCAAGCTCTAGCTTGGCGGTACGCAATGCCTTGAATTGCTCAAGCTGGTTAGCCGCTTCACCTTCAAATAAGCCCTTCGCGACGGCTGGGGTATCTTGGAACAGGCTGTTTACCCACGGGTCGTTGTATGGGTTAGCCGGGAAGGTCGAGGCATAAACACTACTACAACCTGTGGCGTTGGCAATCAGCGCATCGGATGGCCCGTTTCCGGTTGGCCCGTATTCGAAGTGGTACAGACGTTTTTCCAATACTTGAATAGTACGGGCAATACGCTCGGCACGAGCTTGCTCTGCATCGATAGCCGCTAAAGATTGCTGTTTGTCTTCCAGTTTATCAATCATCTCCTCAAGGCTGGCGATGTGTGACTGGTAGCGTTGTTGCTGCAAGGCACGGTTGATAGAGGTAACCAGACGCAGCGCGGTGACCTCGCCACAACCACGACACGCACCGTGACCAGAGCTCATGGCATAGTAGTTACTGCGGTCAAGCAACAGGCGCTTGGACTCGCTGGCATCGGTGACGCCTTGTTGCAGGAAGCGGGCTGGGGTATTCGGCATCTCTGCCAAGGTATGGAACAGCTCGTGCATCTGCTGGTTCATTTCGGTGGTCTGGCGGACTTTCTGCAGCGCATTCGGGCCACACACATCCACACATTCCATACACCCACTACACTTGCTCGGGTCGATAGCAACCGAGAATAAACCGCCGCTGCCAGGAACCGCCTTTTCCATCGCATCGAAGAAAGGCTTGGTACGACTGACTGGCAATGATTCCAGTGCTACGCAAATCCCGGCAATTTGCTGGCTCACCCCTGGTTCGTCGAATGACATGGTATCGACCACTTTGGCAACTACCTGGTGCAGCGGCAGTGACTCGTTCTTCGGTGCAGTGCGGTAGTACTGGCGAACTGCATCCAAAATCGGTGGCATTTTTGCCTTCAGGCCATCACGTTGTGCGGGTGGGATGTTGAGTTTGTCGATAGCCACATAAAGGATATCGTGGAGCTCATGAACCGCATTTGGGATCGCTCCGTCAGGACAGGCGATGGTACATTCCATACAGCCGGTACACTTATCTGCGTCGAACTTGGGGGCATTTAGCCTGAAAAGGCCTTTATCTTTGGTGATCGCGCTCGCTGGCGGCATGAACATGCCCGAACCTGGAATAACCGGTGCTTCGCCTATCGAGCCATCGGCGTAATGTTTACCCGCGATATTGCTGAAGTAGGATGGGTCGAACAGGCCACAGCTGGCTTGTTTCTGTTGCTGTTTTGGTGAATTGGCATCGGCTTTGGTTGTTGCCACTGCTGCAGTGTCGGCATCTTCGAAATCTGCGTAGCAAA
This sequence comes from Photobacterium sp. BZF1, assembly GCF_014349205.1. Classification (NCBI taxonomy): domain Bacteria; kingdom Pseudomonadati; phylum Pseudomonadota; class Gammaproteobacteria; order Vibrionales; family Vibrionaceae; genus Photobacterium; species Photobacterium sp. BZF1. The sequence continues at coordinate 7,023 of NZ_JACSOF010000055.1, read as the reverse complement.
CTTGCTTGGTTGCGTGGATCCCCTCACGGATCACCGCCATGTTACTGGCAACCACTTTCTCGCCCTTGGCGCCAAATTTCTTGGCGATCTGCTGGGTGATTCGCTCAAGCATCAAAGCCTCGTCAGCCCCTTGGGTGACTTGAGTCGCATGGCCGCAAAGCGCGCCGATAAAGGCGATACCCATCATCCTGATTTCAAGATCTGCCGATGGTGCTTGTTCACGGGCGACCTTGAAGGCATCGACAATGTAGAAGTTGATGTTGTTGTCACGGATGTACTGGCGGGCACTGGCTGGGATTTCCTGCCATACCTGCTCAGGCTCGTGATGGGTTTGCAGGATGAATGTACCGTTAGGGGTCAACCCGGCCAGTGGGTTGGTGTGCATGAACACCTTGTGGTCTGGCGATAGTACGATTTCAACTTGCTGCAATTCGGCGTTGGTGATCTTGATTGGCTCTGGCGACAGAGTAATAAAGAAGTTGGTCGGTGCACCACTTTTCTCCGAGCCGTACTTCGGCATTGATTTCGAGTGCAGTCCCAACGCGCCAGATAGGATATCAGTCAGCAGTTTACCGGTGGCAATGGTGCCGTAACCACCGACGGAGTGGAAACGAACCCGCAGTGCAGAATCCGGCAGCAGGTTAGGGTTCTCACCGGTTTCCAGTGCCATCAATTCGGTATCCGGGTAGGCAGTACGCAGGCGGTCTTGGATTTCCTTCAGCTCACCGGTGGCCTTGGCATCAAAGAACTGGCTGCCGAGGTAGAAGAACGGCTTGGTATTTTCTTCGCGCATATTATCGAACGCAGCAATCAGGTGTTTTGGCTGCAGGTCATGGCCACCCAGGCCGAAAATACCGGTGCTGATGGTTGGAATATGCTGCAAGGCAGGGATCCCTTTGTGCCTTGGGTTTTGCACGTTTTCTTGTGCCTTGAACAAGGCGCGGGAGATACGGGCAGTCAAGCGGGTTTCATCACAACGCTCAAGTACGGTCACAGCCATTTTACCGGCTAGCTTTTCGACGATTTGCGCTTCAGGGAATGGATGAAGCTGCTTGATAGAAATAACACCGACTTTCTGGCCTTGCTTGCGCAAGTGGGTGGCGACGGCTTCTGCATCATCGGTGACTGAGCCGAGGCCAACAATGACATAGTTCGCATCGTCACACATGAAGTCCATCACTGGCTCGTAGTAGCGACCGGTTAACTCACCGTATTCCTTCATAGCTTGCTCGATAAACATCGGCACGTCATTCTGGAAGTGGCTGCGGTGGTCGACAATACCGGCTTGGTAATCAGGCTGATTCTGCACCCCGCCCGTTAGGCCCGGGTTATGGGTATCCATCAGTGCAGGGACACGTTGGCGGGTATCTTTCTCATAAGCGTTGAGCCAGGCACGCTGCCATTTTTTATGCAGGCCTTCAGGCAAGAATGGCTTGGTAGCTTCAACGAACTGGCCTTCGCTGTCTTTCTCAACCGCTTCGCTATTGTTGGCAATATAACCTTTCAGATCGTTTAGCTTTTCTGGCCAGAATTGGTCCTGGAATTTATCCATGAACTGGTTAAGCTGCCAAACACGTCCTTTGGCACCGTAAAGCATACGTTGGGCTTCGGTTGGTGCAGGAATACGGTCAGTCGGGTCGCCGAGGTATTGCTTGAGTAGTTCAGGCTCTGGCAGTTTTACTTCACTCTGGATGTGACTGGTGGCAAAGCCGTCCATGGTATTGGCAACCGGGATCAGGGACTGGGCACTAACACGGTATGAGATCGCTGCAAGGTCTGCTGCTTCCTGTGCGTTGCTGGCAAATAGGGTAGTGTAGCCAGCAGAAAGCAGGGCATACACATCATCATGCCCAGCCATTACATTCAGTGAATGGCGTGAGACAGAACGGGCCGCTACGTGAAGGACGAAACCTGCGGCTTTCTTACCGACGGTAACGTAATGGGATTCCAAGCCATATAAGATCCCCTGGCTTGAGGAGGCATTTGAGATATATTTCCCGCCGGTCAGAGCCGCGCCGAGTGCACCACTTTGTGCTGAGTGTTCGCCTTCGGGTTCGAAGAAGAAGGGGTGCTGTCCCCAAACATTGCAACCGCCTTGCGCCCTGAATGCTTCGTATAATTCTGAGATTTCAGTCGAAGGGGTAATGGGGTAGCCAATGACACCGCCACAAACATAATCCATGACATGTGCGACGGCACCATTTCCATGTATCACGGTTGATTGGCCTGGGTAAGTTGGTGTGCCCTGGGACGTATTGCTCCTTTGTGTCAATGTAGACATACGACATAGCTCCTTGGTATGTGATTTTTATTCGGTCGACTTCCTATGGGTCGATTCTTTTTACTTCCTCACCAAAATACTTCTCGGCATGCGTGCCGTTTTGCACCTTATCTACCAGAGCATTTTGGTGATTCATCACATAAACCGCGTGACAGCTCTTGATATGACCAACTGATGCTTATAACCCCGATGCTACACTAGTTGCATTTGCAGCATTGCTCAGATGGTCACAAATTAAGCATAAAAACCACAGTTTTTATAAGTGTTTAAACTAACTGAGAATCGATACCAAAATAGGTTAACTGTCAGCGATAAAAGCTTGATAACCTAGCCGCTTTCAATATTTAGTTGTGGCGGTTTTTCTTTGGTTTCTCAGCACAAATATACCCTAGCCGGATGCGTCGCTATCCTGCTGTGGAGCACTATTGTTGCCTTTATCCGAAATGTTGCAGAGCAGCTGGGCCCGGTAGGCGGCGCGGCAATGATTTATACCCTGAGCTCGGTGTTGCTGGTGGTGGTTGTCGGTGCCCCGAAGCTCAGCCGGTTTTCCCCTCGTTACTTGCTTATTGGGGGAGGGTTGTTCGTCAGCTACGAAATGTGTTTGGCGCTGGCGTTGGGCATGGCCAACGATAGGGTACAGACCGTTGAAATGAGCGTGATTAATTACCTTTGGCCTGCGCTAACTGTTTTGCTGGCAGTGATAGTAAGCAGACAAAAAGTGAGCAAACTTTTGTACCCGGCTATGGCAATGGCTTTTTTGGGTGTGGCATGGACGGTCAGTGGTGAACAAGGCTTATCGTTAACGCGTTTGGCAGCCAATGTAGCCACCAACCCTGTCAGCTATACCTTGGCATTTAGTGGCGCATTCATTTGGGCAATCTATTGCAATATCACCAAGCGCTTAGCCAATGGCCAGAATGCGATTGCCTGGTTTTTTATCGCCACGGCGATTGCACTGTGGGTGAAGTACTTCCTCACCGAGCAACCGCCGATGGTATGGAGCAGCGAGGCAATTGTGAACTTAGTACTGGCGGCGATTGCAATGGCGGGTGGTTACGGGTTGTGGAACATTGCCATTATTGGCGGCAACATGGTGCTGCTGGCGACGTTATCCTATTTCACCCCTATTCTATCGGCATTCTTCTCTGCCCTTATCTTCGGCATCAGTTTAGGAACGACGTTTTGGCAAGGGGTGGTGATGGTAACGCTCGCATCCCTGAGTTGTTGGTATCTGACCCGGAAGAAGACTTAAAAGATAATAGTATTTTGCTTGAGAAAGCGCCGGCCATGAGGTCGGCGCTTTTTTATGGCCATCATAAAATTATCAAATTGTGGGAATGTAGGGTTTCTATATCATAGTAATTACCACACTGTAAGAATGTTGGTTGAACCGTAGTAGCTGATACGCGTAAATAGAGGCGTCGGCGCGATGGGAGCTACCGGACGTGTCGCCTAACCAGATTAAACCGACAGGAAATGCTTTGAAATCAGATAAATATAAATTGAATGCCAATGAAAAGATGCTTCAGGTGCTGATGCATATTGCGTCAGCGAATGAACCTGTCACGGCACAGGCATTAAGTGAACAGACAGGTATGCCGCAAAGTAGCGTTTATCGCTATTTGGTAATCCTCAAGAACTGGAACCTGATTGAGGAAAGCCCGAGACAAAGCTGTTACAGCATAGGTCCGGCGGCACTACAGCTGCTGCGTAATTTCCAGCAGTTTTCCCCGCTATCAAGCGGGGTGCATCAGGTTCTAAAAAGGGTCCAGCAGCAAACCGGCGAAATGGCCGCCTATTTGGTACCGGTCGGTTTTCGGGCACTGTGTACGGCTCGGGTGGATAGCCCCCATGCTTTACGTTGTGCCTATGAGGAAGGACAGAGCCAGCCATTGATCCGCGGTGCATCCGCCAAGGTGATTCTGGCCCATCTTCCAGAGCAAAGGATCATGTCCACACTGCACCATTTCGGGATCAGTGAGCCGGAAGACATCAGTCACTGGTTACAGGATTTGGCGCAAATAAAAAAAGACGGTTACGCCATCAGTACTTCTGAGTATGACGTTGGTGTCTCGGGGGTCAGTGCCCCGGTATTTACCGGCAATAAGATTGTCGGGGCGGTGAGTGTGATGGCGCCGCAAGAGCGGGTTCAGAAAAGTAAGAACGCGATTATTTTCTCAGTCCTCCAGGCGGCGAGGGTATTGCCGCCGGACTTGTAATATTCCATAAGGAGCAATCATGCTGGATGTTAAACGTTGGTTTCCATTTTCCTTCCTCGGTCACCCCGTCAATACGCATCCCAGAGCCATGATTGAGCCTTATGCCGAGCAGCGAAAGGCTGGGGCAGTGATCCTTGGGCTAGCCAGTGACTTGAGCCTGAGTGATTACGATATCTACACTGGGGCTAAAGAAGGGCCGGATGCAATCAGGCAGATGCTGGTGAGAACTTCATATTCAGGCGCTTTGCCTATTTATGATGCGGGAGTTATCGAAGCACAAAGCTATTTTGGTGTAAAAGAAGACGAGTTCGATACCATGCGCGCTGCCCAATATGCCAAGCTGTGCAGTATGCTCAAACTTGGTCACTTACCGGTGATGCTAGGCGGTGGTCACGAAGTGGCTATTGGCAGTTATCAGGCCCTTTCAGATACGGTGAACCAAGCGGGCAATGATAGCTCGGGCGAAGAGAGCCATATCCTCCCTTTTCTGGAAGGAAACCGGATAGGCATCATCAATATTGACGCCAATTTCCAGCTACGGCGCTCGCTGTCGGTAAAGGCAGGCTCAGCATTCCATAGTGTTGCTGCATTCTGCCATGCCAATAACCGTACCTTCAGATACCTTGGGCTTGGCATGTGCGATCATATCAACTCGCAGGCCACGATGGCTTATGCCAGCGAGTTGGGCGCGCAATGGCTGCTCGATAGCGAAATGAAGATGAAGAACCGCAAGCGGATCCAGTCGGTGGTAGCCAAATACCTTGAGCAGGTCGACCATATCCACCTGAGTATCGATTTATCAGTGTTCTCTTCGGCAATCGCCGGTGGGGTGAGCCTATCGCGGGTATTCGGTGTGAATTTGGCGGTGGTTGAGATGGTTATCAGCCAGGCAATGGCCAGCAATAAAGTTAGAGTAGTCGATATTGCTGGCCTGAACCCTGAGTATGATTACCAGAATCAGACAGCTCGATTGGCGGTTTCGCTGATTCACCATGTGCTCAAGTCGAGGTGATCACCATACATTGGGCGCAAAATATTGTCACAAAGCATTAAAACGAGGCTTCCAGTGTTGGAAGCCTTTTGTTTATGGGGTAAAAGAAGTGGTAGCAAAGTTGATAGATGTTATATTATAACATTTGTTAGTTAGAATAACCCATAACACAGGGCTTTTGATGTTTTACCGCAAAAGGGCAAACAACCGATTTAGCACCGCTATGAAGCGGGCTTTTCTCGGTCTCTCCTTACTGACTTTTCCGCTGTTTGCCACAGCGCATCCCCATTCATGGATCGAGATGAAAACCTATGTCGATGGCAATGACGGTATGATCACCGGCTTTCGCATGGTTTGGTCTTTTGATCCTATGACTTCTGCATACATGCTTGATGGCGAAGATACCTCGCCTGAGATGGAACAGCAGACCTTTACCAAAGTGACAGCTATGGTCCTTGATAACATGCTGTCCGAGCACTATTTCACCTATTTTTATGACGGTGAAGAACCCATCAAATACCAACTAGCCCGTTACGGCAAACTGACCCGTGACCGGGCGCGGTTAGTACTTACTTTCGAGTTGCCTTTGTCCAAGCCGAAGCCTGTTACCAAAGACTCGCTCAAGCTATTAATTTTCGAGCCAAGCTATTACGTCGATATGTCCTGGCTTTCCAAACGTGATGTCATTTTGGCCGGCGATCTGGCGGACTATTGCGAGCTTGAAATGATTGAACCCAACCCAACGCCAGAGCAGATGAGCTATGCCATGTCGTTGCCAGCAGACGCCGACCCTGACAATGCCCTAGGCCAACTTTTCACCCAATCTGTTCGTTTTCACTGCCAGCCGAGTGAAACTGCAAAGGATGCAAACTAATGACACAGCATAAACACAACAAGCCATCATCTAGCGTGAAGGCTGCTCCTAATAATTTACTGAGTCAGAAGTGGCTGATGTTATCGGTTGTGATGATAGCCTTCTTGTTCGGAGCCTATCAGCTTTGGCTAGCATGGCCGAGTATGGTATTGAAGAGCATTGAGTGGCAGAGGGCGGTCAATAACCAATTGGCGGATCTATTGTATGACGCCAAGGAGAACCCATTGGTATCAGGGGGCTACTTGGCTGGTTTCAGTTTCTTGTATGGCACACTACATGCCCTAGGCCCTGGCCATGGCAAAGTGATAGTAACGACTTACTTGGCCACCCAACCGACCAAAGTGAAAACCAGTTTGATGTTGACGTTGATCTCGGCGGTATGTCAGGCCCTTGTCGCTATTGCCTTGGTAAGTGTACTGCTTTGGGGATTCAATGCGTCTATGCGTGAAGTGAGTTCACAGGCTGTGAAGTTCATGACCATGAGCAGCGTGCTGGTGAGTGTGCTGGGTGTAATGATTTGCTGGCGAGCATTGAAGCGATTCCGTAAAAGTGTTGCTAAGAAGCAGGTGTCGGGCTGCAGTCACCACCATGACCACCATGACCACCATGACCACCATGACCACCATGACCACCATGACCACCATGACCACCATGACCA
>NZ_JACSOF010000054.1:0-38215 GCF_014349205.1 Photobacterium sp. BZF1 | reverse complement strand
AGTGGAGCGGTAGTTCAGTTGGTTAGAATACCGGCCTGTCACGCCGGGGGTCGCGGGTTCGAGTCCCGTCCGCTCCGCCACTTATACTAAGCCCGAGTCGAAAGACTCGGGCTTTTTTACGTTTTGGCCTTCGGCAAAACGTAAGGCTCTGGGAGGAGCGGGCCCTAGGCTCGGGGTGAAGCATAAGCTGAAGAGCGGTAATGTAATCCCAGTACTCCGATATGAAGTAAGAAGCCCTGCTAGTAATAGCAGGGCTTTTTGCGTTTCAGGCCAGAGGCTATTGGCTTGGGGCTAGAGGAAGAGCAAGGAAGCATGGCCATTGGTAAAGCGGCTAGAGAAAAAGCAGCCGTTTGACTTATGGGGGCATTTGTAAAATTCTGGTTCGCCAATCGCCAATCGCCAATCGCCAATCGCCAATCGCCAATCGCCAATCGCCAATCGCCAATCGCCAATCGCCAATCGCCAATCGCCTCTTAATACCCCCGGTCTACCAATCCAAAGCTGGAATTTCCTTCACCGTCCATACAGTCATCCGGGTAGCCGGGGTTGATCACCGTACCGACCGTTTGTTTCCCAGCGCAGTAGTCAAACCGCCCTTTGAGGTAGCCGGCACGGTATTTTTCGTAGTCGATTTCAGCATAGCCGCCGCGTTTGCCGATATCTACTTCAGTCAGTTCCCGGTAGCCTTGCTCCCCATGGTAGGCCCCTAACTCTTCCCATTGCTTGTTTTTCGCCAAATCGGCTTCATACTGGCTCGAGCAGGCCCCCAGCAATATAACCGATACCGCTATCAAGCATACTTTCAGTAACCTAGCCATGGTGCCCCCTCAATTTAAAGAACTGAGTTAATTATGGTTTATCCGTTGAGAGTTGCCACTGCCCGGCGGCCGCTTTCGCTCATTGTGCCGAGCATGGCGAGTAATAATCCCAAACCTGCACCAATGACCATAATCCCGCCCAGGTGCCAAGCTTCGCTGATCCCAAGCTTTAGCAACCCATTGCTGAGCAGGGAGGCAAATACCATCTGGCAGGCGCCTGATAGGGCTGAAACGGTCCCCGCCTTGTTGCCGTAAGGAACAAGCAGCAACGACTGGGCGCATGGGAAGGCAATACCGTTGGCCATTGCCATCAGGAAGTGGCCGCTGACCATCCAAATAGGTGAAAGTGGGGCAGCTATCAGTACTGAGCCGGCAACAAAGTGCAGCAGTGGAGAGAGCATTAGCATTTTTTGTGTGCCCAATCGCGGGCGCAGCCGCTGGCAAACCAGACCGCCGCAAAGTAAGCCGAATGCTGGCCCCATCGCCCAGAGTGCGTAGCGCTCAGAGCTCATTCCAATTTGGACCTGCATGATAAATGGCATCATTGAGATAGACAGGACAACCAAAGCGAAGTTAACCCAGCCGATGCCGGCAAAAGACAAGAAGTGGCGCTCTTGAATCAACGACAGATAGGACTTTGCCAGTTGGCTGACTGACGGTGGGCGCTGGGTTGTTGCCAGAGTTTCACTGAAGCTAAGCAGTAGTAATAACCAGACCACCGCTATATAGCCGAGCAAGATAACAAAGACAGTCAGCCAGCCAAAGTGATGGTTGACGATACCGCCGATAACCGGTGCCATAATTGGGGTAAAGGCCGCGACAATAGCGAGCCAAGTCATTGCTTTGACCAGATCTTGCCGTTGGTAACTGTCACGGATAGTGGCACGTGCTAAGACAGCCACACTCCCTGCTCCCATCCCTTGGATAATGCGTCCGATCAGTAGCCAATGAAAGGAATCGGCTTGTAGAACCCCTACTGCTAGCCCGCAGGCTGCGATCAATAAACCTGACAGCAATACTGGGCGGCGGCCGAAGACGTCAGATAACGGGCCAAAAATAAGCTGTGAGGCTCCAAAGCTGAATAAATACCCAGAGACTAGCAGTTGGACCTGTTCTGTTGAGAGATGTAGCGAGAGGGCGACAGCGGGTAGGGTAGGAAAGACCAAGCCTAGGCTTAATTGACCAATGCTAACAATCAAGCATGCAAGTAATAGTGGTTTCCAATTAAATCCGGCCATCTTCCCCTCCAATTGTGTGACATATAAATTATGCCCTCTCAGGTGGGGAAGGTTAAGCAGCGCGGGCTCAATGGATTATTTCCCAAATGGAACGAGTATTTATTTACTTGTTGATTGTGTAGGTGAACGGGTTCGCGAAAGAAAATTTGCTACCGCTCGTCTGTACTTTGCCCTGCTTCATGGCGACCAGCACTTCTTTTTGGACTTTGACCAAGGAGAAGAAGCGGATAACCATGAAGACGATAAACACCGGCATAATAATTTGGGTTACCGGCATAATATGCAGCACCATTTCATTAATCAGCCATATCGCCAACATCACCAGCATGGCATACAGCGAGTGGGGCTTCAGGACAATTTTTATTTCGTTATCTGTCTCTTTCCGTTCAAAGAAAAATGACATTTCTCTCTCCTTGTTGTTGTTTGCCGTTACCCTCTCATAAATGCCGGTAGCTTGGCAATCTGGTAAGGAGACTTTGTGACTGTTCGACTCTGCCGTTTTGTTACAGCTGAATAACGGTAGAGATAAAACTGGCAAGCTAGGTAAGAGTGGAGACAGGCTCGTGGCAAATTTACACGATAGGGGAAGCATCATATTGTGCTGGTATGAAATGAAAAAAACGCCTCGAAAGAGGCGTTTTTTATCAGCAATTAGTTGTTGCTGTGCAACTCGCTGTTCAGCTCAACGGCTGATTTGTTTGCCAGGCACTCAATTTGACCTGTCATTGAGTTGCGGCGGAATAGCAGGTCAGAAACACCTGCAAGATCGCGGGCTTTCACGACTTCGACTTCCTGGCCGTTTTTGTCCAGCATACGTACCTTAGAGCCAGCAGTTACATATAGGCCAGACTCGATAGTACAGCGGTCACCCATAGGGAAGCCAAGGCCGGCATTTGCACCTAGTAGGCTATTTTCGCCGATAGAGACAACGACTTTACCGCCGCCTGATAGGGTACCCATGATAGAAGCACCGCCACCGATGTCAGAGCCGTTACCTACTACAACACCTGCAGAAATACGGCCTTCAACCATGCTCACGCCAGTTGTACCAGCATTGAAGTTGATAAAGCCTTCGTGCATAACAGTCGTGCCTTCGCCCACGTGTGCGCCCAAACGAACACGAGAAGTATCAGCAATACGAACACCAGTCGGTACCACGTAGTCCACCATTTTAGGGAACTTGTCGACACAATCGACAGTGATAGTTTCACCGTTCAGGCGGGCTTCCATTTGACGCTCTGCCAACTCAGGAAGATCGATTGGGCCTTGGTTGGTCCAAGCGATATTGTGTAGAAGGCCGAAAATGCCGTCCAGTACTACGCCGTGTGGCTTAACTAGGCGGTGGGAGATCAGTTGTAGCTTCAGGAAGCCTTCTGCAACAGACGCTGGCGCTTCGTCAGCAGCAAGGATCACAACAACAAGCGGTTGTTCTGATGCGGCAGCTTTAGTTGCGAAGTTAGCACTGGCTTCTTCACCTGCTGTGCTGAAAGCAGCTGCAAGATCGGCGCACTGGGCAGCTGTGACTTCGATAGCTTGATTACCTTCCTTGTAATCAACGATAGCGGCAATCGCATCAACTAGCGCGTCAGCTGGGTTCAGGATTGGGGTTGGGAAAAACGCTTCGATGATTTTGTTATCGCGGTTTTTGGTTGCAGTACCAAGGGCTAGTGAAAAGCTGGCCATTACTGTTGGTTCTCCATGTCAAAGTAATTTATGCCGTGTATCGGCAAATTGTGATGAACCCATCATAAAGACACTTGCATCGATATTGAAGGGGGGAGGAGGCAATCGGTGAAAAATGATGAAATTATGACAATTGGACAACGCTCCCGCTGTCGATATATGGCAATAAAAAACCTCCTGAAAAAGGAGGTTTATCATGAAGAAAACGAGTTGGCTCAGTTACTAAGCCGCAGCGTCGTCCTTTTGCTCAGCAACAAGCTCAGGCTTTACTGCTTTTTTCTTTGGAGCCGCTTTTTTCTTTGCTCCTAGTGCAACTAGCACTTCTTCACGTTTCTGCGCCAAGAACAGCGAAAGCTCTTCTTGCTTGGCTTCATCCTCGAAAAGCTCACTTTCGCTTAGCAAAGTAAACATCTCGTCCGCCATATCTAGCATCTTGTCGTATGCGTCGGCTTCGGACTTAGAGGTGAAAGTCATCTTTTCTTCTCCGTTGCGCTCAACTACATATTTGACGATAACAGCCATAGTCACCCTCTCCCGAAATTGATTTACTGGCTGTTTATACAGTAGCATTAAGGGCTATGTCCAGTGATAAGCGTGTTAATGTGATGGCAAGAGAAAAATTTTCGCAAATATATGCCCGAGCCGCGGAGCGCAAGGGCGGAGAGGCTGTGCTAGAAAGCATGTTGGCGACCCCATTGTCTGCTGAACAGCTAGAGCTGATTGGTGATGACCGTTGGTTGGCCGCCTTTACCCAGAAAGTGTTCCAATCCGGGATCAGCTGGCAAGTGGTACGGAACAAGTGGCCAAACTTCGAAGAGGTTTTTTTCGGTTTTGATATCGAGAAGATGCTGTTGATGCCAACCGAAATGTGGGAGCGAAAAGCGACCGAACCGGCCATCATCCGCCACTTGGCCAAAGTGATGACCATTCCCGAAAATGCCCATATGATCCACGCCGCTGCGGTTGAGTATGGTTCTTTCTCTTCTATGGTAGCGAACTGGCCGCAGGACGATATTACCGGCCTTTGGCGTTACCTTAAAAAGCATGGCAAGCGGTTGGGCGGCAATACGGGCCCCTATACGTTACGAATCATGGGCAAAGACACGTTTATCCTAAGTGGGGATGTTGAAGCCTATTTGCGCCAAACGGGCATCATTGATGGGGGGCGGGATACCCAGAAGTCGCTGACGGCGGCGCAGAGCGCTTTTAGTGAATGGCAGCAAGAATCTGGCCGACCGCTATGTCAGATCAGCCAGATCATCGCATTTAGCTGTGGTGATAACCGCGTTTAATCACCCGCTGCTTCAAGATTGACTTGGCATAGCGGGGAGTTCCACTGCTGGCAGAACTCAATAAACAGTTTCAGCAGTGGGCTTTGGTACTTCTCTTTGTGGTAGAGCAACCAGTACTGGCGATGCATATCAAGCGGTAGCGACAGAATTGTCAGGCGGTTATCTTTCACAGCATGTTCAACAGCACGGCGTGAGAGCAGGGTGAGGCCAAGGCCTGCTGCCGTGCAGTTGATAATGGCCTCGGTGTTGTTGAGCTCAAAGGCTTGGTGCCAGTTTTCTAGCCTTGGTGCCAGTCGACCGAGGAAATATTCCCGGGTACCAGATCCCGGCTCGCGTAGGATCCATTCGCTGTGTTCAAGATCGCTCAGGCTTAACTGGTCAATTCGGGCCAATGGGTGATCGGGGTGGCAGGCAACGACCATTTCATCCCCAAGCCAAGGGATCACTTCCAAGTTGCCGGCCTGTACCTTGCCTTCGACCAAACCGATATCCAGCTCGAACTCGCCAAGCATATGGCAGATCTGGGCAGTATTGGCAATAAATAGGCTCTGATCGCAGTGGCTTGAATCTTGGCGGAAATCCCGCAGCAGGAATGGGGTAACCTGGTTGCCAACGGTATCGCTCGAACCAATTTTGAGCTTACCGGTTACCGGGCCTTCTTGACTAAATAGCTGCTCAATATCCTGGCTTCGTGCAAGCAACTCATCAGCTAACGGCAGTAAGCGTTTGCCTTGCTCGTTGATCAACAGGCGGTTATTGTTGCGGTCAAATAACTTATGGCCAAGCTGTTTTTCCAGCTCGGAAAGCGCCATACTGACGGCTGGTTTGGAGAGAAACAGTTTGTCGGCAGCGGCGGTGATTGTCAGCTCTTGAGCGACGGTGACAAATACTTTCAATTGACGTAGGGCGATATTCATCGGATTAGCTCTTGTTCTGGTTTTCTTAACTACGCATTAAATATATTCAATTATCCTAAACTATAAACAGTCGTTACACTACCCGTGTGTTCAATAGTAGTGACGTAACAGTCCTTGGGGGAGTAACGAAATGATTACAGTAACAAAGCAAAAAGTGCTGGGCGCTCCAACTCCAATGGCTGGTCTAGCACTAGGCATCGGAAGCCTTGGCTGGTGCTGGGAAAACGCCGCCGATCTTGGTGGACGAGGACAACTCATTGGGGCGGGGATCGCTAGCGTTCTGTTAGTGGTACTGCTGTTTAAGTTCCTCATTCACCCTCGGGCTTTGTGGCAAGATATCAGCCATCCGGTAGTGGGCAGTGTTGTACCCACTTTTGCCATGGGGACCATGGTGGTGTCCAAGGCGCTGGGTATTTACTACCCAATTGCAGGGCAGGCGCTATGGCTAGCGGCCGTTGTACTGCACCTTATTTTCTTGGCGTTGTTCACTTATCACCGTGTAAAGGATTTTGAACTGCACCACATGGTGCCAAGTTGGTTCGTACCACCAATTGGCATTATTGTTGCCGATGTTGCTTTTCCTGGCGGTGCATTGCGCCCATTGGCAGAAGGCCTGCAGTGGTTCGGTATGGGGATCTACGCCGTCATGCTACCTCTGATGGTATACCGTTTGATTTTCAGCCATGAGATCCCAGACGCCGCAAAACCAACGATTGCGATTATGGCAGCACCTGCCAGTCTGTCTCTGGCTGGTTACCTAACGGTGACCCAAGCGCCATCCCCAGTTGTGATTGCTTTGCTTGGTGGGATTGCAGTACTGATGACCTTTGTGATTTATTTGGCGCTGGTTCGTTTGCTTCGCTTGTCATTTAGCCCGGGTTACGCTGCATTTACCTTCCCACTGGTAATTGGTGCCACAGCAATGTTTAAAACAGCAGCGTGGATGACAACTCAGGGATACGATGTAGAGTATGTAAACCAAGTATCATCATTGGCCCATTTGGAGTTGTATGTTGCTACTGCAGTCGTGAGCTATGTGGCGCTTCGCTACGCGGCATTCTACCGCCCAGTCTCACAGTTGTTGCATTGCCTGACACCAAGCCGTGCGTAAGATCGCACCCTGCAGTTAGGTGTTACAAAAGCTATCTGATTAAATGCCCAGCAACGCTGGGCTTTTTACTGATTTGAATTTGCAGCTAATCCATTGATGGTAGACAATCAAAGGTAATTTCCTCTACCGGTGAGTCACCTACGTGTTTACTGTCTATCACTCCAACCAACTGGATCTTCTGAAATCCCTGCTTGTTGAACTCGTCCGTCTTGAACCCCTCGATAACCCGTTCGAACAAGAGCAGATCTTGGTGCAAAGTCCCGGTATGTCACAGTGGTTAAAACTGGAACTGGCCAAGTCTCAGGGGATCGCCGCCAATATCGAGTTCCCGCTGCCAGCAACTTTCATCTGGAATATGTTTACCAAGGTGCTGAGTGATGTGCCGGCGCGTAGTGCTTTCAACAAAGAGGCCATGACCTGGAAATTGCTTCAGGTGTTGCCCGAGCAGTTATCGCTACCAGAGTTTGCACCGCTGGCCAATTATTTGAGTGATGATCCCAACCAGGTCAAAAGCTATCAGTTGGCAGAGAAAATTGCCGATATCTTTGACCAGTATTTGGTGTACCGCCCGGAGTGGGTCCAGGCTTGGGAGTCCAATACCATTGATCCTGAATTGGTGGAAGAACACCCTTGGCAACCTTTGCTGTGGCAAGCACTTTATGACCATACCCTCGCGCTTGGACAGTCGCCGTATCACCGAGCCAACCTGTATGACAACTTCATCGAAACGCTCGAAGGATACTTGCAAAGTGGTTCGCCACTGCCGGAGGGGCTACCTAAACGATTGTTCGTATTTGGTATTTCTGCCTTGCCGCCTCGCTACCTAGATGCACTGGCTGCATTGGGTAAGCATATCGATGTGCATTTGATGTTCACCAACCCCTGCCGCCATTACTGGGGCGATGTCCGGGATCGTAAATTCCTCGCCCGGTTGGCAGCCAAGCAACGCCAACAACTGCAGTGGTGTGCCGACCATAGCGAGCATGGCGCAGTGATCTCTCCGCTTAAAGGGGATATCGAAGCCAATGTGGTTGATGAAACCCATGAAGGGGCGGTGGGCAATACCTTGCTGGCATCGCTGGGCAAGTTGGGCAGGGATAACCTGTACCTGCTGTCGGAAATGGAAGCTTATGAAGTCGAGGCTTTTGTCGATATCGAGCCTGACTCACTGCTCCATGCGGTTCAGGCTGACATCCTCAACCTCGATGATCGGATCAATGATGAAATCACCGAATCGAGCCACCACAAACTGGCTATTGCTGCTGACGATTCCTCGCTGAGTATCCATGCCTGCCACTCGCCAATGCGCGAGGTAGAGGTGCTGCATGATAACCTGTTGACGATGCTGGCAGACAATCCTGAGTTATCGCCTCGAGATATCGTGATCATGGTCGCTGACATCAACAGCTACAGCCCATACATCCAGGCGGTGTTTGGCAATGCGCCGGGTGATCGCTATATCCCATTCTCTATCTCGGATCGCAGTGCTGATCAGGAGAACCCGTCATTACTCGCGTTCCTCCGCTTGCTGGCCTTGCCGGAAAGCCGCTGTCAGGCATCGGAGTTATTGGAATTGCTTGAAGTACCCGCAGTTATTGCCCGGTTTGGCTTTGACAGCGATAAATTCGAGCGGGTGAAGCTGTGGATCGAGGAAGTCGGGATCCGCTGGGGGTTGGATGACGACACCGCTGAAGAGTTCGCCCTGCCGCGACAGCAGCAGAACACTTGGTTGTTTGGTTTGCAGCGTATGCTGCTGGGCTATGCCATGCCACAAGAAGCTGGCTTGTACCAGGGCGTGCTGGCTTATGAAGAAGTGCAAGGGCTGGATGCCGAATTGGCCGGTCAGCTTGGCCTGTTTATTGAGACCTTGGTGCGCTATCGCCAGCAGTTGGCCCAGCCACAACCGATCACCGGTTGGATTGCGGTACTTAACCAGATGCTCGATGACTGCTTTGCGGTAGATATCGATGGTGAGCTGGTATTGAGGATGATCCGTGACAAGCTCCAGCAGCTTGAGCAGCAACTGGACGATGCCGGGTATGATTCGGATATTACCCCTGCGGTGATGCGTGATTACCTCAACGGCAAACTATCTGGTGAGCGGGTCAGCCAGCGCTTTTTGGCCGGGCAGGTCAACTTCTGTACCCTGATGCCAATGCGTTCGATCCCGTTCAAGGTGGTGTGTCTGTTGGGGATGAATGACGGGGTATACCCACGTTCTATCCCGCCGGAAGGATTTGATTTGATGGCGGGCCGTAACCGCCACGGTGACCGCTCCCGTCGGGATGATGACCGTTACCTGTTCCTTGAGGCAATTCAGTCAGCCCAGCAGGCCTTGTATATCAGCTATGTAGGCCGCTCCATCCAAGATAACAGTGAAAAAGTGCCGTCGGTGCTGGTCAGTGAGCTAATTGAATATTGCCAGCAAGGTTATTGCCTTGCCGGTGATGAGGCCTTGCCGGTCGATGAATCGGCAAACCGGTTGGTGGCAAGCCTCACCCAAACGCACCCACTGGTGCCGTTTAGCCCGCAGGCGTTTAGCGGCGGCAGACATAGCTATGCCGCAGAATGGTTACCGGTAGCCAACCAGGCTTTTATCGAGCCGGAAATGTTCCAGTCATCCCCGCTAGAGCCGGATCTTAGTGATGACCGGGCCGAGGGGATCCTAGAGCTGGCAGAACTATCGCGTTTCTGGCGCCTGCCAGTGCAGTATTTCTTCAACCGCCGCCTGAAAGTCTTTTTCGATGGTCAGCAGGGCGGGCCGGAAGATGATGAGCCGTTTGCGCTCGATGGCTTAGGTCGTTACCAGTTGCGTGAAGCCCTGTTAACGACATTCCTTGACTGCCAGAGACAACAATCGCAAGGCCAGCAAGGTCTGAGCCGCGATCAGGCGTTTGAACAGTTTGCCCGCTACCAGCAGGCTGCCGGTGGTCTGCCGGTCGCCCAGTTTGGTGAGCTGGAGTTGATTGAAGAGCGGGGGCAGATAGAACAACTGGCTGATAGCGTGGTTCAGTATATGTCCCAGCCACTGCCAGATGTCGAGGTCGATTGCGTGATACCGGTTGCCGGACGGGGGATCCGTCTGCAAGGTTGGCTTAAACATATGACCCAGCAGGGGCTTGTCCGTTATCGTCCCGGTAAAATCCGAGCTCAGGATATTCTGGCATGTTGGCTTGACCACCTCTGCTTGGCTGTCATGAAACCTAGTCAGCCGACTTACCTGATTGGCATTGATGGAGCCTGGCAGCTCGAGCCTGTTTCCGCCCAATATGCCCTGGATCAATTGGCGGTGTTAATTGAAGGCTATGACAGTGGTTTGACCCAACCCCTACCGTATTTCCCGCGTACTGCCCATGCTGGTATTCAAGCTTGTATCGATAAAAAAGGTCAGTGGTGCGACGATGATGCCACCTTGTCAAAGGCTGAGGGCAAAAGGGCGGAAGCCTTCAACGGTGGCTATATGTTCGATGGTGAAGGTAATAACAGTTACATCTACCGGGTGTGGCCGCAATGGGACGACGAACTGGCTCAGCAGTTACAGTTGTGGGAGAACCAGATATTGAAGCCTGCAATGAAGCAGTTGCGAGAGGTTGAACAGGGCTAATCGTACTGAGGACAAAGCAGGGGAGGTGTAGCGTGGCCGCCAGCAAATCATTATTGATTGTAGGGTGTTCGCTGTACGGCCACCGGTCCAGAGGTTGACCAAATTTCGTGGCTCAGATACTAGCGGACCAGATAGGTGGAAACCGTGAAACGTCTCTCATATTGATAGATGGGTTAGTGCTGAAATTCGATATATTTATTTGAATTCGTGCTAGATCACAAAAAATAATTTTGGGCGGGCTGGGTTTTGTAATGAAACTGTGGCCCTGTTCACTGACAGGAATCGGCGTATTCTATGACTCAACATTCACTTCTCATCACTCCGGAACCGCTGGAGCCGATGTGTTTTCCCCTTCACGGCAACCGCTTGATCGAAGCATCAGCCGGTACCGGGAAAACCTTTACTATCGCTAGCTTGTATTTGCGCTTGCTGCTTGGCCATGGTGATAATAGCACCCGTTTCCCCCGTGAACTGACCGTCGATCAGATTCTGGTTGTGACCTTTACTGAAGCGGCGACGGCAGAATTACGCGACCGTATCCGGCGCCGGATCCATGATGCCCGTTTGGCCTTCAGCCGTGGCAGCAGTAATGATCCCGTCATTAAGCCTTTGCTGGAAGATATCAAGGATCACAAATCAGCGGCAGCAATTTTGCTGCAGGCTGAGCGTCAGATGGATGAAGCGGCGATCTTTACCATCCACGGTTTTTGCCAGCGGATGTTGACCCAGAATGCCTTTGAGTCAGGCAGTTTGTTCAATAATGAATTTGTTACCGAAGAGAGCCATCTCCGAGCACAGGTGGTCGCTGACTTCTGGCGCCGAAACTTTTATCCGCTGCCGCGTAGCCTGGCGGCTGAAGTACGCAAGCTATGGGCTGCACCCGGTGCATTGCTCTCGGAGATCAACCGGTTTTTGTCTGGCGCCGAAATAACGGTACGAGCGCCTGAGTTAGCAGGCAGCCTCGAGCAGGTTCATGAGGAGAACCTGCAGCGAATTAACCACGTTAAGCGGTTGTGGTGTGACAGTGCCGGTGATCTGCACGACATCATTGCCAGCTCAGGTGTGAACAAGCGCAGCTACACCAAAACCAGCTTACCGAAGGCGCTGGCAGAAGTGGGAGAGTGGGCCGAGCGGGATAACACGGGCTACCAGCTGCCAAAATCTTTGGAGAAGTTTGACCAGCAGGTGCTGTTTGACAAGACCAGTAAGGGCCAGCCACCGGAGCATCCAGTATTTGTGGCGATTAGCGAACTATTGGCTAACAAGCCCAATGTACGTGATCCCTTGTTGGCTCATGCGATCAAGGAGTGCCGCCAGTTGTTGCTCGAAGCCAAACAACGAAAAGGTTGGCTATCGTTCGATGACTTGTTGACCCAGTTGTCTGCGGCCCTCAGCCAAGATGAAAGCGGCTTGTTGGC
Organism: Photobacterium sp. BZF1; assembly: GCF_014349205.1. Classification (NCBI taxonomy): domain Bacteria; kingdom Pseudomonadati; phylum Pseudomonadota; class Gammaproteobacteria; order Vibrionales; family Vibrionaceae; genus Photobacterium; species Photobacterium sp. BZF1. The sequence continues at coordinate 26,134 of NZ_JACSOF010000054.1, read as the reverse complement.
GAGCCGTATCCGTCACCTCTTCCCGGTGGCGATGATCGATGAATTCCAAGATACCGATCCGCTGCAGTACAGTATTTTCAGGACGATTTATGGCGAACAGCATCTAGAACAAGTGCAGCCGGAAGGTGAAAGCAGCCCTTGTGGCTTGTTTATGATTGGCGATCCCAAGCAGGCTATCTATGCCTTCCGTGGTGCCGACATCTTTACCTATATCCAAGCGCGTCGTCAGGTGACCGCCCACTATACACTGGGTACTAACTGGCGCTCGACCGCTGAAATGGTCGGTGCGGTGAATCGGATCTTCCAGCATCCGGATCGCCCGTTTATCTACGATGAGGATATTACCTTCCTGCCCGTTGATCACAGTCCCAAAGCCCAAGGCCGGGGTTGGCAGCTTGATGGCGTGAAACAACCGGCAATGTGTTTTTGGCACCAAGAAGCTGAGGAGCCTATTAAAAAAGGTGATTACCAGCAGGTGATGGCCGAGGCGACCACGGCAGAAATTCAAAAAATCCTGACCCTTTCCCAGCAGGGCAAGGCATCACTGGTGGATGGTGAGCAGAGTCGCCCGATCCATGCCAGTGATATTTCGGTGCTGGTGAGAACCGGCAGTGAAGCCGCATTGGTCCGCCGAACTTTGGCTGATCAGGGCATTGCCAGTGTCTATTTATCTAATCGTGACAGTGTGTTTGCCTGTACCGAGGCGATGGATATATTACGCTTCTTGCAAGCGGTATTGACCCCAGAAGACGACCGCAATATGCGAGCGGCATTAGCTTCTAGCCTGTTTGGCCTGACGGCGCAGGCGCTTGACGCGATGAACACCAGCGAAAGTGTCTGGGAGCAGTATGTGTCGGAGTTCCGCGCATACCGCAAGCTATGGCAAACCCGCGGGGTATTGCCGATGTTGCGATATATGCTGGCCCAGCGTCAGATCCCAGAGACCTTGCTGAGCCAGAATGGCGGTGAGCGCCGGGTGACTGATATTTTGCACATTGGTGAGCTATTGCAGCAGGCGAGCCAGACCCTGGACAGTGACCATGGCTTGCTACGCTGGCTGGCTGAACATATCGAAGAGCCTAACGGTAATGCCGATGAGCAGCAACTGCGCTTGGAGTCGGACAGGAATTTGGTGCAGATTGTTACCATCCACAAGTCCAAGGGCCTTGAATATGACATTGTGTTCCTGCCTTTTGTTTGTAGCTACCGTGAAGCGAGTACCGCGTTGTTCCACGACGAGCAAAGCCAGCAATCCGTGTTGGATATTGCCGCCAACGAAGAGAGCATGGAACTGGCCGAAAAAGAGCGGCTGGCTGAAGACTTGCGTCTGCTGTATGTGGCCCTGACCCGTGCGGTTTACGGCTGTTATATCGGCATGTCGCCAATTCGCAACGGGTTGAGCCGCAAGGAGCCGACAGGCTTGCACCGCTCAGCCATCGGTTGGTTGGTGCAAAACGCCCAGGAAGGGGGCTTGATCGATTTAACCAATGCCTTGAATTCATTGGCTTCTCAATCCGAGGCTGTGGCCGTATTGTCACCTCCGCCCCTACCGGATACCCCTTGGCTGCCGGTCGAAGAAGAAAAGCCGCAGCTGTCTGCGTCAGTGTTTGATAAAGACATTGACCGGAGTTGGTGGATCACCAGTTATTCGGGGCTTATCAAGCAAGGCCATAGCCACCATGATGCATCTTTCGAGCTGCCGGGGTTCGATACCGATTCGTCGGGCGATGAATCCCTGGGGGATGAGGAAATCGAGCCGGCTAGGTCGATCTATACCTTCCCGAAGGGGGCAAGGCCGGGTACTTTCCTGCATACCTTGTTTGAAGAAATTGAGTTTACCGCCCCGGTCGACAGCCCAGAGACGACAGAGAAGATCTTGGAACTGCTCCGTCTTGAGAACTACGACGAGGAGTGGCTTCCTGTATTGCAGGCCATGATCAGCGATGTGCTGGCGTGCCCACTTGATGGTGAGGCGATGCGTTTGGGTGAGCTTGCCCCATCCCAGCGCCTTACCGAGATGGAGTTCATGTTGCCGATCAACCTACTCTCGGCCCCATTGCTCAACAAGGTGATTGCCCGCCACGATAATTTGTCGGCCAAGGCCGGCGAGTTGGGCTTCGCTACCGTGAGCGGCATGCTGAAGGGATTTATCGACTTGGTGTTCGAGTACGGTGGCCGTTACTACGTACTGGACTGGAAATCGAATTGGCTCGGTGACGATCCGAGTGTTTACCGGGATGGCATGCTGGATCAGGCGATGGTTGATCACCGCTACGATCTGCAGTACCAACTCTATGCACTGGCGTTGCACCGTTTCCTCAAGGCCCGTAAGGCCAACTACAACTATGATGACCACTTCGGTGGCGTCTATTACGTGTTCTTGCGAGGGGTGAAAACCGGTAGCGATAGCGGTATTTTCCGCGCCAAGCCATCGCTGGCCCTGCTGACTGAAATGGAGCGCTTAATTGACGGAGAATCCCCAGATGCTTAATCACCTTGAAACCCTTGTCCGTCAAGGCTACCTACGTCCGCTGGATCACCAGTTTGCCAAATTTGTCGCCCAAGGTGATAAGCAAGCGGCAGATCCGCTGGTGGCAATTATTGCGGCGCTAGCGAGCTATGAGCTAGGTCAGGGCCATGTTTGCCTGCTGCTATCGCAGGTTGATACCGCCAGGTTGTTTGGTCTGCCGACCAAACTCAGTTTACCGTTGGCTGATGGGCTGCCAGAGTCACATTTATGGCAGGCACATTTGGCCCAATCGGAGGCTGTTTCTGATGGTAGCCAGCCTACACCGCTGGTGATGGATGGCGACAGGGTTTACCTCAACCGCTATTGGCAGTTTGAGCAAATGGTCGCGAACCAATTGCGGCTTCGGGCACAAAGTGGCGAACAAGGTTTGCAGCCTGAATTGATGGCGGCCAAGCTCAACGAATTGTTTGCCCGTGACTACCGTTATCTGTTTGCTGCTTTGCAGACGTTGGCGCAGTCTGGGGGCAACCCAGCGGACAGGCAGCGTGAAGTCTGTGACAAGTTGGATGTTGTTACACCCCAAGTGTTGGACTGGGCGGCAATTGATACCGTACTTCTGTCGGCTGGTAGTGTGGATGAGTTAGCGGCACTTGATGCCTTGGTTCCTGCGAGTAGTTGCCTCAATTGGCAGAAGGTCGCAGCCGCTGTCGCGCTAACCCGCCAGTTTGCCGTAATTTCAGGCGGCCCGGGTACCGGTAAAACGACAACAGTCGCAAAGCTGCTGGCAGCGCTTGTTACTCAGGCTATTCAACGAAATGAGTGTGATGAGCAAGGTGTGCTTCAGCTACCTGATATCAAGCTTGTGGCTCCAACGGGTAAGGCAGCAGCCAGATTGACTGAGTCGATAGGCTCAGCGGTGGATTCGCTTGCGGTAGACGATACGGTCAAACACAATATTCCGACCCAATCGAGCACCATTCACCGTTTGCTTGGTGCTATCCCTAACCGGGTTGCCTTCCGCCATAACCGAGACAATCCACTACACCTGGATGTGCTGGTGGTCGATGAAGCCTCGATGGTCGATTTGCCCATGATGGCACGTTTGCTTGATGCACTTCCTGCACATGCAAAACTGATTCTGCTTGGCGATAGGGACCAGCTAGCATCCGTTGAAGCGGGCGCAGTGTTGGGTGATATCTGTGGCTTTGCCGAGCAAGGCTACACTTCAGCGCAAAGCCAGTTGCTAAGCCAGTTGACTGGTTTCCAGTTCCAGCAGGCACAAGCAACCCCAGCAGCGGTTGCCGACAGTCTGTGTATGCTGCAAAAGAGTTACCGCTTCCATGCCCAATCGGGGATTGGTCAACTGGCCAAGGCTATCAACAGTGGCAAGCCGTATCAGGTTGAGCAGGTTTGGCAGCAAGGCTTTAGAGATATTCAGCACTATCCGCTAGGCAGCGAGACCTATCAGACCATGATAACCAATGTGGTGAGCTTCTACAGCGATTACCTTGAAGCGATTGAAAAGGGTGAGGCGCCAGGCGAAGTGCTTAAAGCCTTTGCCCAGGTTCGATTGCTCTGCGCCGTACGGGATGGTGACTTTGGTGTCGCTGGCTTGAACCAGCGTATTGAACGGGCATTGGCGCGCAAGGGGAAAATCGCCCCCGGTGAGGATACTTGGTATGTCGGCAGACCGATTATGATCAGCCAAAATGATCATGGTTTGGGGCTCTACAACGGTGATATTGGGATTGCCATGTACGACAGTGAAGCAGATCCCTTGACGGGTAAACGGCCGCTTCGGGTCTATTTTGAAATGCCTGACGGCACCATTCGGGGTGTGTTGCCAAGCCGGTTGCCTGAACACGACACGGTTTACGCTATGACGATCCATAAATCGCAGGGCTCGGAGTTTGCCGATACCCTGATGGTACTGCCACCCGATTTCAGCCCGATTTTGACCCGAGAGCTGGTGTATACCGGAGTGACGAGGGCCAAATCCAAGCTGTACATGTTTGCTACCAAGGATGTCTTGAACCGCTCTGTAGCTATGCGGACGGAGCGGGCGAGTGGCTTGGCAAGTTTGTTGGCTTGAGTCGACATGACAGCAGAATGAAAATTAAAAAAACGCGCGAGTACATCCATGTAGCTCCGACCCTGGAACGCCAGCCCGGACCATCCATGGCGGGTAGGTTTTTAAATTTTATTCTGCTATCAGTTTTGAGCGGCTATTTTGGTCGCTTGGATGCGATTATCGTCTATAGATCAAGTATCAAAATCTTGGAACGGCGCTGGAAGTTATACAGCGCCTTTTTTGCGACCGGTAGGCTCTCGACGCTCGATTCGCTGAAGCCTTGCTCACGGAACCAGTGCAGGCTGCGGGTCGTGAGGACAAACAGGTGGGCTAGGCCCATCCGCTTGGCTTGTTGTTTGAGCTGGCTGAGCAGCAAGGCACCACGGTCTCCGTCGCGGAAGTCGCGGTGAACGGCGACACAGGCCATTTCAGCCATACGCTCATCAGGGAATGGATACAACGCTGCACACCCAATGATCAAGCCGTCACGCTCAATGATGGTGAATTGTTCGACTTCCTGCTCCAGTTGCTCCCGTGAGCGGCGGACCAAGATCCCATCCTGTTCCAATGGGCGGATCAACTCAAGGATCCCACCAATATCATCAATCGTTGCCTGGCGAACCTGCTCGGCACTTTCCATCACAATTTGGGTACCGATGCCATCGAGTGAGAATAGCTCTTGGATCAGGGCGCCATCTTCTTTGTAGCTGATCAGATGGCTACGGGGGATCCCTGCCCGGCAAGCAGTAATAGCCCCTCTTAGGAAGCGACCAGTACCCCGTTCTTCTTGTTGTAGTTCGACCAAGCGCTGCAAGGCTTGCTCTGCTTCAATGGGGAGCATTTCAGAGACAACACCCCCTTCGCGATCCAATACCCCCTGCTCGGAGCAAAAGCCGATGAGCTTGTCTGCTTTTAGCTTGATAGCCAGTTGGGTCGCAATTTCTTCCGATGTCAGGTTGAAACACTCACCGGTTACCGAGCTAGCGATTGGCCCCAGTAACACAATGGCGCGTTGATCAAGCTGGCGGTGGATAGCTTCGGTATCGATCCGGCGGATCCTGCCGCTATGGGCGTAGTCCACACCATCATCAATGCCTAAAGGTTGGGCGATAACGAAATTACCGCTAACGATATTAATTTGTGAGCCCGCCATCGGCGTATTGTTGAGGCCCATTGAGAACCTTGCCGTGATATCCAACTGGAGGTGGCCTGCGGCTTGTTTGGCTATTTCCAGTGCCCGCTCGTCAGTTACCCTAACTCCCTTGTGGTAGGGGGTTGGGTAGTTCATTTGCTCGGCAAGATTGGAGATCTGCGGCCTTGCGCCATACACCATTACAATACGCAGCCCAAGGCTGTTAAGCAGGGCGATATCATTGACGATATGGGAAAAATTTTCATGGGCGATGGCTTCCCCGCCAACCATGATGACAATGGTTTTGCCAATATGGGCGTTGAGGTAAGGGGCCGATTGGCGGAACCCTTTAACCAAGGCGGTACTTCTGAATTTCACGGCTGGCTTCCTTGTTGCTGTGTGGCAAGTATGCAGGCTTATGCCTCATGGTGAGGTCATAAGGATGTTATTAATGATTATGCGATTTATGTCAATAAAAATTCACCAAGAGCTATGTTCTTGGCATGTAATAACCAGATAAAAGTTGGGGAGAAGATCTCGTTATTTGCCTTGATAAGCAGATAAGTACCGAAAGAGGCGTGCTTTGGGGTATATTGGCTGGGAAACGCGCTATGTTATAAAGAGTTATGGCCACAAAGCAAAAGACCTCCTTGTTTACTCACCGACTGATCAGTTTTGCCATGGCAGTAGCCGTTACCGGCGCAATAGCGTTGGGCTTGTTGCTGGCTGGTTTGTTTGATAGCGCAGTAGCACAAGATAAACACTTACCGGATATCAACGGTGTCTGGACTGAACAAGATGTTGCCCCTTATGCCGCTGACAGTTTTGAAATCCGCCCTGAAGGCGTTTTTGTCAATGGCCGTCAGGTTAATACCCAATATCAATGGGATGGCAGCAAACTTGAGTATCTGCGCGGTGATGACCTTTATATTTACTCTTACCTTTCTGGCCGGCTGATCCGCCAAAGCCCAGCCCATTATATTTCCACTTTTTCACGTCGGAAGATGGACTTACGACCATCAAACTAATTCATGGGTGGAGTCGGCAACCTGCGTAGCAATTGGTTGACCGGGATCTGCTTGAGCGCCACCTTTCTCATAATATCTGCTGTATCCGGACTCCCTCCCAAGCATCGCTGGATCACGGTATTGACTTGGTGTGGTGAATTTCCCTCACTAACCAAGTTACGTATCCATTGGTATTCAACCGAGTTGATGTTTAGCAGTGTGTCCTTGCCTATCTTCAATGGTTGGTCCATGTGACGCCTCCATTCGACCTCAATGACATTTCTGTGACGTTTTTATTAACTACAGGACGACTATGACACAAATATGACAGTGGTGGCATATTGGTGCGTTTAAGTAAATAATGCGAAGCAATTCAGACAAACTGCTGACAAAGATAAGAAAAAGATCGGCAAAATGGTTTTTCGGGGGTAACCATTTGTAGGCGGGAGTGCCGCAGTTGGTTACACTGATGAAAAATGGGATTCCAAATAAGACGATATAGGATTGACGGTGTTTCGAAAAGCAACGGTTGCTCTATTAATTATGGGGTTGGTGGGCTGTGCCAAGCCCACTGATCGTGGTCAGCAATACCTCGATGGGGAGTTTGATCAGGTACTCAACCAAGTGGCGGTTGTGGAATCAGACAAGCCAAGAGATTTCAGTGAATTTCGCAACCAGATGGAGAAGGTTATCGAACGCTCTCCATCGATGGCGGCGACCTACCAACCCCTCTACCAGCAGATAGAAAATTGGGTCGCGGCGGGTAGTGAGCTGTCTGATCTGGGTACTTACGGTATCGAAGTTGCCCAGATGGGCGGCGGGGATGGCAACGGTAACGTGATGTTTACCGGCTATTTCTCGCCGGTGATTGAGTTGCGCCATCAACCGGATGAGGTCTTCCGTTATCCCGTTTATGGGATGCCTGAATGTGAGGCGAAGTGCCCGAGCCGGGCTGAGATCTATGCAGGGGCCTTGGAAGGCAAGGGGCTTGAGCTAGGCTACAGCGCCTCTATGCTTGATGTGTTTATGATGGAAGTGCAGGGTAGCGGCTTTGTCCATTTCGATGACAATGACCAGCTTCAATACTTTGCCTACAGAGGGAAAAACGGCCATCGTTACGTCAGTATCGGCCGTATCCTGATCGAGCGTGGGGAAGTGCCGCGTGAGAAGATGTCGCTCAAGGCAATTGATGATTGGGTTAGCCAGCAGGACGAGGATACAGTCCGCGAGTTGCTGGAGCAGAATCCATCTTATGTCTTTTTCAAACCACAGGATAACCTCGATGTGATGGGGACCGCAGGGATCCCGTTGCAGGCGCATGCGGCGGTAGCGGCCGATCGCGACTACCTGCCGATGGGCAGTGTGCTGCTGGCAGAAGTGCCCCAGCTCGATGAAGCCGGGAATTGGAACGGGAAGCATGTGCTTAAATTGCTAATGGCACTCGATACCGGCGGTGCGGTGAAGAAAAACCACCTTGACCTATACCATGGTATGGGTACTCAAGCGGGTGTGGACGCAGGTCATTACAAACATTTTGGCCGGGTCTGGAAGTTGGGCCTCCAGGGCACAAAGACCGGGCAACCTTGGGTTACCCCGTAGTGGTGTTGCAGGTCTAGCTTGCTTGTTTGGCTTCGGCTGACTGGACAATTTCCCAAAGAGTGCGTATAAATCGCACTCTTTCTTTATGAATGTGTGAATCAGCGCGGAACAGCCATGCGAGAACTAGATACCCCAGCATCAGACAATTACAACCAACGTTTCGGCGGGACCCGTCGTCTGTATGGTAACAGCGAAGTGGAAATCTTCCGTGCCGCACATGTGTGCGTAATTGGTATTGGCGGAGTGGGCTCATGGGCCGCAGAAGCGCTGGCACGTTCAGGTATCGGGGAGTTGACCCTGATTGATATGGATGATGTTTGTGTCACCAACATCAACCGCCAGATCCATGCCATGTCGGGTACGGTAGGCCAGAGCAAAATCGAAGTGATGGCTGAGCGAATCAAGCTGATCAACCCCGAATGCAAGGTTAACTTGATTGATGATTTCATCACCCCGGAAAATGTGTCTGAGTATATCGACGGTCGCTATGACTATGTGCTGGATGCCATTGATAGCATGAAACCGAAAGCGGCACTGCTGGCTTATTGCAAAAGCAATAAGCTCAAAGTGATCACCACAGGTGGTGCTGGCGGCCAGATTGACCCGACCCAGATCCAGATTGCCGATTTGACCAAAACCATTCAGGATCCGCTGGCGAAAAAGTTGCGTGATACTCTGCGTCGCCACCACAATTTCCCGAAGAACCCAAAACGTAAGTTTGGTATCGATTGTGTGTTTTCGACTGAGCAGCTGAAGTATCCACAGGCAGATGGCTCGGTGTGTGGTGTGAAGTCGACAGCGGAAGGTCCTAAGCGAATGGACTGTGCCAGCGGTTTCGGTGCCGCGACGATGGTGACCGCGACCTTTGGCTTTGTGGCGGTATCTCGTATCCTGCAAAAGCTGGTGGATAAGCACTTGCAGAAATAAAGTGCCGGATACCATTTGATAAAAGAAAAGCGAGGTTCAGCCTCGCTTTTTTGATCTTGCCTGCCGAAAGGCGCTTTTTTACCCTTCTGCCAATGCCTTTATCTGCTCGACAATTGCCTTGAGTCCGTTACCGCGTGAAGGGCTGAGGTGGGCGATCAGGTTGAGTTGCTCGAAATAGCCGTCGATATCGAATGATTGGATCTGCTCGGCATTCTTGCCTTCATAGGCGGCGAGAACCAAGGTGATCAGGCCACGGACAATACGTGCATCGGAGTCCGCTGCAAAATGAAAACTGCCGTCTGCCTGCTGCTGGTGGGTGAGCCAAACTTGGCTTTCACAACCGCTTACCTTGAGCTCGTCCTGCTTCAGTGCTTCCGGCATTGCCGGTAGTTTTTTCCCCAGTTGGATCACATTGCGGTAGCGATCTTCCCATCCATTGGCTTGGCTCATTAGATCGACAATCGCCTCGCAGGTAATTTCGGTACCAAAAGGGTGGCTTGGCAGCGTCATAATCTCTCCTAAAGCAGGCTGCAGGCTTTGTGCAGCGCAGCAATAAATTGGTCAATATCTTGTTCGGTATTATACAGGGCAATCGATACCCGTAGCGTACCGTTGACGCCAAGGGCATCCATCATCGGATGGGCGCAATGGTGGCCGGCGCGCAGCGCAATACCTTGTTGGTCGAGCAAGGTGGCAATATCTTGATGGTGCACACCTTCAACAACGAAGGAAAACAGGCTCGCATCTGATTGTAGGCCGACAACCTGCAAATCTTCGATATCCCGGACCCCTTCGATAGCACGCTGGCGAAGGGCATGGATGTGCTGCTCGGCACCTTCCCGGTCGATAGTGCCCAGCCAGTTGATGGCTGCGGCCATGGCTAGGCTACCGGCGACATTGGGCGTACCGGCTTCGAACTTACCCGGCAGGGCGGAGAATGTGGTGCCTTCAAAACTCACCTTTTCCACCATCTTACCACCACCGTGCCAAGGCGGCATTGCCTCGAGCAGCGCTTTCTTGCCATACAACACGCCTATGCCTGCTGGGGCAAAAATTTTGTGGCCCGAGAAGACATAGAAATCGGCATCGAGTGCCTGCACATCGACGGCTTCGTGGGCAACGGCCTGGGCGCCATCAATCACAGTGACAGCCCCAATATTGTGTGCGGCCTGAATAATGGTCTCGACCGGGTTGCGGGTACCCGTCACATTGGTGACATGGGCAACGGCCACAATCTTGGTTTTAGCTGTCAATAATTGGGAAAAAGCCTCTATATCCAAGGTGCAATCGCCATGCATTGGGATTTTAACGACTTTAGCCCCGGTCTGCTCAGCAACGATCTGCCACGGTACGATATTGGCGTGGTGTTCTAGCTCGCTGACCAGTATTTCATCGTCTGGTTGCAGGGTGTTACGGGCATAAGTTTGGGCGATCAGGTTAAGGGCTTCGGTTGCCCCACGAGTCCAGATGACTTCTTTGCTGTCAGCGGCGTTGATGAAGTGCTGGACGGTCTCTCTTGCTTGCTCAAATTGTGCCGTAGCGGTTGCGGTAAGGGTATGGCTACCACGATGGACGTTGGCATTGTGGCCACTGTAGTACTGCCGGATTGTCTCAATCACCTCAAGCGGCTTTTGGGTAGTGGCTGCACTGTCGAGGTAGACCAGTGGCTGGCCATTGCATTCTTGGGCCAAGGCAGGGAATTGCTGGCGAATACGCTGGATATCAAATTGGGCAGTCATGGTGTGTCACATAGCAAAAAAGACAAGGGGGAGATCATGCGGTGAAAAAAACAATAGGGCAAGTATTTCTCCGGTTGCTTCAATTATAAGTGGTGGGACGTTGGCTCGTCGAGACAGGCAAAAGGTATAAAGCGGATGAAGCAAAGATCTAAGGGTAAAAAAAAGGCACTGCGTTGGGGCGCAGTGCCAAGAATTAATTTTGACAGACAGGTCAAAAATACAGGAAGTAAAATTGGTAGATTGACTACCTATCCGGCATAACCCGGACAATATGCAAACACAACATCGCAACGGTGTGGTCAACCAAAAGCCTGAGGGCTAAAAACTTGGCCTTGCTCACCGTTGCGGGGCAAATCATATGGTTTATGTAGCACTTGAACAATGGACAATTTATAATGTTTCCCATAAAAAAAACTAATGCAGGAAAAGTATGTCTAGACGTCTCCCTCCACTCAATTCACTAAAAGTCTTTGAAGCGGCGGCCAGAAACCTCAGTTTTACCCGTGCAGCAGAAGAGTTATTTGTCACACAAGCTGCTGTAAGCCACCAGATTAAAGCCCTTGAGGAATTTTTGGGGCTCAAATTATTTCGCCGTCGTAATCGCTCTTTATTGCTAACTGAAGAGGGGCAAAGTTACTTTCTTGACATAAAAGACATCTTTTCTGCAATCTCAGATGCCACGGATAAGGTCTTGGAACGCGGCGCGAAAGGAGCGTTAACCATTAGTTTACCTCCTAGTTTTGCTATCCAGTGGTTGGTGCCTCGCTTGGCCGATTTTAACGAGCAGCACCCGGATATTGATGTGCGGATCAAAGCGGTGGATTTGGATGAGGGCTCTTTGACGGAAGATGTCGATGTGGCTATTTATTATGGCCGGGGCAATTGGCCCGGCCTGCGGGCAGATAAGCTTTACCAGGAATTCCTATTGCCAGTTTGCTCGCCGATGCTGTTAAACGGCCCGAAACCGCTACGTACCTTGGAGGATCTGAAACTTCATACCCTGTTGCATGATACTTCGCGCAAAGAGTGGAAAAACTATGTGCGCCACCATGGTATTGAAGGCACCAATGTTAATCAGGGGCCAATCTTTAGCCACTCGACCATGGTGCTGCAGGCCGCGGCACACGGCCAGGGGATTGCCCTGGGTAACAATGTATTGGCGCAGCCTGAACTGGAAGCTGGCCGTTTGGTTTGCCCGTTCGATGAAGTGCTGATGAGCAAGAATGCGTTTTTCTTGGTTTGTCAGGAGCGCCAGGCCGAAACCGGACGTATCCAGGTTTTCCGTGATTGGGTGTTGGCAAAAGCCGCCCGCGAGCAAGAAGACATGCCAGATGTGGAAGACGAGCTATAACGGGTGGGGAGATCGGAAAGACTATGACTGAATACATCATTGATACCCCACCGAGCGGGGAGTACAACGCGACGTTCTTGTTTGCCCACGGTGCTGGGGCTGGCATGGACCACGAGTTCATGGCTGATATTGCCAAGGGGTTGGCCCTCAAAGGGATCCGGGTGGTACGGTTTGATTTTCCCTACATGGTAAAACGCCGTGAAGATGGCAAGAAGCGACCGCCGGACAGGCAGCCTAAGTTATTGCTCGACTTCCAACGCCATATCGAGGCCTTTGCTTCGGATGGCGATTTGGTCATTGGCGGCAAATCCATGGGAGGGCGCATGGCGAGCCTGATCGTAACCGATATCGCCAATGAATCGCCGGATGTGGTGAACTGCCAAGAGAAAGTCAAAGGCGTTGCCTGCCTGGGCTTTCCTTTCCACCCGCCGGGCAAGCCGGAGAACTTTCGCGGTGAGCATTTGAAAACTATCACCTTGCCGACCCTTATCCTGCAGGGAGAGCGCGATACTTTTGGGACCCGCAGCGAGGTTGAAGGGTGGGATTATGCCAAAACGGTTGAAGTGAGCTTCTTGCCTGACGGCGATCATAGCTTTAAGCCGCGCAAGGCTTCGGGCCACACTGAGCCTGGTAATCGCCAGTTGGCGGTGAAAGCATTGGCGGAGTTTATTAGCGCGTGCACAGCCAAGGGGTAAGGCATGGGAAATCAAGTAAGCCGATGGTTGCTGGTGTTCGCGGCCTTGAGTGGTGCGGTGACGGTATCGTTGGGGGCATTTGCTGCCCATGGCCTGAAGTCACAGTTGCCACCGTATTTGCTAGGGGTGTTTGAAACTGGTGTCCAATATCAGGCATGGCATACCTTGGCAATTTTCGGTTGTGCAATATTGGCACGCATTCTTCCGTCAAAAGGGGTATTATACGCAGCCCTGTTTTTTGTGGCGGGGATCATACTCTTTAGTGGCAGCTTGTATGCGTTGGCACTGACGGGTATCAAGTGGTTTGGCCCCATCACCCCGATGGGAGGCGTCTGTTTTATCATAGGCTGGGTAGCGCTTGCAGTGGCTGCCTGGCGATCAGCTTGAGGGTTGAGAGTGAATCAAGTTCTGTTGTACTGCCGTCCCGGTTTCGAGAAGGAATGTGCCGGTGAAGTTCAAGACAAAGCAAATGCACTGGAGTTGTATGGCTTTCCTCGCGCAAAAAACAATACTGGCTATGTGTTGTTTGAGTTTTACCAGCCGGGCGATGCGGACAAGTTTATCCAGTTGCAGCCTTTTTCCGAGCTGATCTTTGCCCGCCAGATGGTCGCGGTAATGCCGGTGCTCGAAGATCTACCGCAAGAAGACCGCATTTCTCCAATCATGGAAATGGTGGCAGACTTCCCTCGCTGTGGTGACCTGCGTGTAGAAACACCGGATACTAACGAAGCCAAGGAGCTGTTGAAATTCTGCCGCAAGTTTACTGTGCCTTTGCGTCAGGCACTGCGTAAATCAGGTGCGATGTACGCCAAAGACAACCCGAAAAAGCCGGTCTTGCACCTTTGTTTCATTGCGCCGGGCTGCTGTTTTGTGGGTTACTCCTACACCACCAACAACTCGCCGTTCTTCATGGGGATCCCGCGCCTTAAGTTCCCATCGGATGCACCAAGCCGTTCGACGCTGAAATTGGAAGAAGCATTCCATGTATTTATCCCACGTGATGAGTGGGATGAGCGCCTCGCTGCCGGTATGTGGGGCGTCGACTTGGGTGCTTGCCCTGGCGGTTGGACTTACCAACTGGTGAAGCGCTCGATGTTTGTCCATGCGATTGATAATGGCCAGATGGCACAGAGCCTGATGGACACCGGACAAGTTAAGCACCATGCGGTTGATGGCTTCAAGTTTGAACCACCCCGTAAGAACGTGACCTGGATTGTCTGTGACATGATAGAAAAGCCAGCCCGCGTGGCTCACCTAATGGGTGACTGGCTGATCAAAGGCTGGGCTAAAGAAGCGATCTTCAACCTCAAACTGCCAATGAAAGGCCGGTACGATGAGGTTCTTCAGGATATCGAGAACCTGAAAGTGTACCTGATCCAGAATGGGGTGAAGTTCAACCTGCAGGCCAAGCACCTTTACCACGACCGTGAGGAAATCACGGTACATATCCAGCGCTTGGATAACCGCTCGCCGCACTAGTGTCAGGCCGAGTCATAAAACACCACCTCCGGGTGGTGTTTTTGTATTTGTCGGATAGAAAATATGGAGTGGTAATCGGTCCTTGGAAAAGAAGGTCCTTGGTGCTTGGAAAAGCAAAAATCAAAAGCTTGAACAGCGAGGGTTTTGCTAATTCTGCCCCAGCACCCAGCACCCAGCACCCAGCACCCAGCACCTGCTCCTATCCTCCCGCTGTAAAGCGTATATCCTGCAAATTGAATCCCAGAACCAAGTCAGTTTTCAGCGAGGCAACTTGCTTGGAGGCTACCGCTTCATCGCGGCTGGCATCGATTTTCTTCTGCCATTTTGTTGGTAGGTCGTCTGCTGCCAAGATGGCCTCTAAGTTCGGGTAGAGGCTGAGCAATTCTACTGCGGCCTTGGGGCCGATCCCGGTGACGCCGGGAATTTTACTCGAGCTTATGCCTGCCAAGCCCCAGTAATCAGGGAGTTGCTCTGGCTTGACGCCGAATTCTTTTTCGACAAAGGGACTGTCGAGCCAGCGTTGTTGGAAGTAATCGCGGATCCGCAAAGTGGGCTGGAGCAGTTGGCAATAGCCTTTGTCGGTGGAGATGATGGTGACTTGCTGGCCGCGAGAGGCAACTTTCAATGCCAGTGTGGCTACGAGATCATCGGCCTCGTCACCGTCAGAAAGCAGCGAGTCGATCCCCATATCCATGAATGCATCCTGGATGATATCCATGCCCGCCATCAACTCTTCGGGCATAGGTTTGCGCCCTTCTTTGTAATGAGGCAGCAGCTCGGCTCGCCAGCCACGGTCTTCGCCATGGTGATCGAATACCGCCACGATATGGGTGGGTTGACTGCTCTTGATGATTTTCCCCAGAGCCTGACAGCAGACTTTAGCTGTGTTGTGGACATCGGGTTCGCCATGCTGGGCGGCATGAACGCGGCGGATCAAATTGAGGGCATCAATGATGACAAGGTGGATAGACGACATAGCGTAAACCGTGTAGCAGTAAAGAAAAAAGGGTCAACAGACCCTTTATTGTACGCATAGTTGCTTGCGATGTGCACCGCCATCTGACGGGCTAGGGTGATTATTTCGCAATTGGCGGCGCGGCGGTGATGATTTCGTAGCACGGTTCGTAATGGCTACCGGGCAGTTTCATTCTCTGCTGTTCGACGAACTGGGCAAGTAGTTTGTCCATCCTTTTCATCAGGCTGACATCACCATTGATTTTAAAGCGGCCCCTACGTTCTATCTCCCTGATCCCTTCCTCTTTGACGTTGCCCGCCACAATACCAGAGAAGGCCCGGCGTAAGTTGGCGGCAAGGTGCTCTGGGCGTTGGTTCATGTGCAGGTCTAGGCTTGCCATTGACTCGTGGGTCGGCTCGAAAGGTAGCTGGAACTCCGGTGGGATAGCCAGTGACCAGTTGTAGCTGTAGGCATCGCCAGTGGCCAGGCGGTGTTCCTTAATCAGTGGCATGGCAGATTTCATCACACGGGCCACTTTCTCCGGGTCGTCGATGATGATCTGGTAATGCTTGGTGGCATCCTCACCTAGGGTATCTCGGATAAAGCTGTCGAGGGTACGGAAGTAGGGTTCGGACTCTTTCGGCCCGGTCAGGACCACCGGCATTGGCTGATCGGCATTTTCCGGTTCCATCAAGATCCCGAGGATATAGAGTAGCTCCTCTGCCGTACCCGCACCGCCAGGGAAAATGATGATACCGTGGCCGACCCGCACGAAGGCTTCGAGGCGTTTTTCGATGTCAGGCAAAATGACCAACTCGTTGACAATCGGGTTGGGTGGCTCTGCCGCGATAATCGACGGTTCGGTCAGGCCGATAAACCGGCTGTTGGGAAAACGCTGCTTGGCATGGCCGATGGCCGCGCCTTTCATTGGTCCTTCCATAGCACCGGGGCCACAACCGGTACAGATGTTGAGCTCACGCAGTCCTAACTCGTTACCGACTTCACGGGTATATTGGTACTCGACAGGGTTGATCGAGTGGCCACCCCAGCATACCACGATGTTGGGATCTTCACCGGAGCGAACGGTTTGCGCGTTGCGAAGCACACTGAAGACAAAGTTGGTGATGTGCGGTGAGCTGGTGAGGTTGATGTCCTTGCGTTGTTGTACATGCATATTGACGTAAACAATATCGCGCAGCACGGCGAACATGTGTTCCTGGATCCCGCGGATGATCCGGCCATCGACGAAGGCGTGCTCTGGTGGGTTCATCAATTCTAGCTTGATGCCGCGTTCTCGCCGCATGACATTGACGTCGAAGCTTTTGTGTTTTTCCAGTAGCTCTTTTGAGTTATCGGTGTGGCTACCTGAGTTGAGTACCGCCAGCGAACAGTTACGGTACAGACGATAGATGTCACTAGAGGCCGTTGCTTTGAGCAAATCGACTTCATGTTGGGAAAGTAGGTCCATTGCACCTACTGGACTGATATGAGTGATCATGATTACCTCCCTGGTCATGACAAGGTGGCGGTATCCACTGGGTGTATTCATTTTAGGAAGAATCGGTGAATACTGCCGGGTGAAGCAGAAAGTAAACCGGTTGGGAGTACACTCTGTTTCCTGAAGATCAGCCTAAGAGAAAATATGAATTACAAGTGACTGATATATTTACCATACACAGAGTAGCCCGTTTTTACCAGCCATTGATAGGTTGATGATTTACGGTGGGATCAGAAAATCCAGAAAATCCGGTTGCTACCAGCACTACGTGCACCGGTCAGGGCTTTGTCGGTCCGCTCAATGATATCTGCTGGGGTATCATTGCTTTCGAACAAGGTCGCCCCCATCGAGACAGTGATAGTGATGTTGTTGTCACGAAAGCGGAACGGCAGTTGGGCGATAGCCTGGCGGATAGCCGTTAGGCGCTGGTTGCGTTGCTCTTCGTTGGCATCAGGCAGAATCAGCATAAAGGCATCATCGCCGAAACGGCCGATAAAGTCGGTCGGCTCGAGCTGCTTGCGGATTGTCCGGGCGATGATCTTTAAGATTTTATCGCCGGCCTGATGACCGTAGTGTTTATTGACCGAGCTGAAATTGTCGATATCTACCAGAGTGACGCAAAGCGGGTGCTGGTAACGCAACCAGCGGCGGTATTCGTGCTCAAGGCGCTCATTAAGGGCACTGCGGTTGTACACCTTGGTGAGGTTGTCGAGGAAGATCCGTTGCTCTTGGTCGGTGAGCCTCTGGCGGTAATCCTGTGTTTGCTCGTAAAGGTGCTCGATCTTTGACTTGTTGTAGCTCAACTGTTCCAGCAGGGCTTTCTCACGCTTTTCTAACGCCTTGTTACGCTCGGCGAGAACGAGTAGTTCTTTGGTGAGGTGAGTCAGTTCAGGACGCCAGCTATCGAGTTGCTTGTGGGTTTGCAAGCCTGACTTGATCGACTGGGCCAATTCGGCCAGTTCATTAGTCATTTCACCGCGGTGCTCGTAGATAGTGTGGCTTTGCTCGGCGCTCTGTTGGGTAGTTTTACTTAAGGTACCCAGTTCACCGTTGACATTATCTAGGAACTGCTGAGAGGCATGGCGCTCCTGATGGGTGCCATCGAGTACTAATCGAAGCACCTCAAGGGACACCTCTAATAGCGATGAGGGTGAGACACCTTTGAGAAGCTGGTTACGTATTGTTAGCAGTTTATCCCCAGCCTCACCATCGAAGTCGAGCTCGGTGATCAGGTGCTGCAGCTCCGCAGTCAGTTTCATCAGCAAGTCTTGCTGGATGGCTGCCGGGTTGTTTTGTAGCCCTTTGGTGGCGACCAACTTCAGCGCACGCTCATACAACTTCATTAGGCCCAGCACTTGTTCGAATGAACTGGAAAGTGAAGCTGCTGGTTGGGAAAGAAGTTGATGTAGGTCGCGTTTTAATTGGGCTGGTAGGCCAGGAAAGCGGCGTAAGATTTCGCTACTGCGCTGGAACTGTCTATCCAGCTGCTCCCGCTCTTTGGGCTGGGTTTCGCCCATCCGATTGGCTAGCCTTTCAACCACAGCAATGCGTGGGATGAGTTGGCTGATGTCTTTCTGCTGCTCCAAGTCATGGCGCAGTATAGCCAGTTTCTCATCAAGCTCTTTGTCTATGCCATGACAAGCAACTGAAAGGCGGCTGATCAGACGTTTAAGGATCGCCAATTCCCGCCTAGATTTAAACGAAGCGTCTCGGTGGGAGAGTTGAGCTTGATCCAAACGCAGCTTCAATTGACTCAATTGCGAAGCTACGGCATTAATGTCTGTCACAGGGCTAAAGCGCAGTCCATAAGGTGGTAAACTTGTTTCTTATCAAACGTTTAAAAATGATAGGAAATTTCATGCTAACAAAAACTTTCATCTAATTCATTGTTATCGGCCATGAGCCGAATATTTACATCAGATTAACTGACATTTTTGTCAGAAACGTGATCGTTGTTCCAGCTAATGTCGCAACTCCCTGAAGTTTGTACTTTTACTAGCCCGTTATGTATGCCTTGGATGCAGGAGCGGCGAATGTTGTCACTGGCAAAACTGGCGGCTGGGGCTGCATCAATCGCACTGAGGTGTACCCATTGGCTACCGGATTCCTCCTTGCTGATTTCCCTTGCGGCATTGGTAGCCATTAGCAAAATATCGAGAAGCTCATGGTCGTTGATTGCCGTGTAGGCCCGTGGCAGGAATGGATACTCTGCCATACCGATCCTGACGCGGTTGTCGATATGTTTGCCCTCGAGGAATCTATCAACTAACTGCTGTAGAGAATTAGCCAGTTGATCCGGTGCTGAGTCCAAACGGGAGTTCGGTTCAATATACAAGAACATGGCATCGGAGAAATGATAAAGCCTTGCCGGTTCACATATCTGCTGGTTGAGGTATTCACCGAACTGGCGCTCAAGCTCCAGACCTTGCTGGTAGCCATGTTTGAGATAGATATGTTTGAGGAAGGGGACCTCGAACAGTGCAAAGCGTAAGCGGTCGCTCAACGGCTCGTTGATGATCTCCCCCAGGTGCCATTGCTCGAAGTTAGCACTACTTTGCTGTAGGGAGTTAGGCAGTTTGGCGGTTAGCATTCGTAGGTTTCGGAGCCCACTGCGAGGGTGGGTATAGAAATCATTGCGCAAACGCAGCAGTCGGGCCTGGAGTTGTTTGGCCGTTTTGTGGCGTCGCATCAGCACGATGAAGATCACGCCACTAAGGCAGAACAGGAAAATGGTGACATTTTTCTGTTTGTAGAGGGCTTTGCTGCTTTCGAATTGCTGGCGCTCTAGTTCTTCAAGGTGCAAAGAACGTTCAAGCATACGCTGCTGCTGTTTGAAGACTTCGACATTGCTCTTCACCTGGGCCTGCTGCTTGGTACTAAAGAGTTGCTCGTATCGGCGCTGGCTCAGCAGGGCATTGTAATAATCGCTTTGCTGTTCAAAAGCACGTGAGAGTATGTTTTCCCCTTCCAGTTGGAGGTCACGGTTGCCGATACGGCTGGCTGCAATCAAACCGGTTTGCAGGTTCGAGATAGCTTCCTCGATGTTGCCTTCAGCCAACTCCAACTCCCCCTGGAGGATCTGGGCTTCAGCCATGATAGCTTCGTTACCGGTTTGGGTAGCTATCAGGCGCGTATGGTGAAGGTACTGCTCGGATTTGGGGTAGTTGTATAGCTGCAGGTAAACACGGGCGATATTGAGCCTCAGCCTGGCCGATCGGATATCGCTGTTGAGTTGGTTTTCCTGATCCAAGGCGTTGAAGTAATGGACCAGCGCCAGGTTGAAGCGGCCTT
The DNA here is from genome assembly GCF_014349205.1 of Photobacterium sp. BZF1. Classification (NCBI taxonomy): domain Bacteria; kingdom Pseudomonadati; phylum Pseudomonadota; class Gammaproteobacteria; order Vibrionales; family Vibrionaceae; genus Photobacterium; species Photobacterium sp. BZF1. The sequence continues at coordinate 5,920 of NZ_JACSOF010000054.1, read as the reverse complement.
GCTGCTCATAGATGGAAGCGATCAGCTCCAAGGTTTTTGCTAGCGGCCTGCTGCGATCATAATGCTCGAAGAATTCACCGGCCTGGGTAGCATGCTCAAGCGCCTTGTCGAAAACTTTACGCTGTTCGAACAGAATGGCTAACTCGTAGTTGGCGACAGCGGTTTGGGCTTGGTCGTCGTTTTCAACGGCTAGCCAGTAACCACTCAATAACCGGTCTAGGGCGGTATCGTAATGGCCATGTTTGAAGTAGTGCCGCCCTACAACCAATTGGTAATGGATGAGCTCGCTGGGATCATCAAGGTTGATCAAATAACGTTTGGCTTTCAGGAAGCCTTTCTCTGCCTTGCTTTCCTGATCAGTGGCCGACTCAATGACTGAGCGCTGCATGAGGGATTGATACTGCAAGCGTTTGATCTGGCTGTCGAGCATCAGGTTGGTACTTGCGGCAATACCTTTTTCTATTTCATCCAGCATCTTGAGTGAACGGGCATTGTTTTTTAGGTTTTCCCAGTAGATATCGGCATGGATAAGCTGGCTCTCCAGTTGGCTGAACGTGAGGTTTTCCTCGGTCGAAAGGACCTCAGCCTGTTTGATGGCAGCCATTGCTTCTTCGGGTTGGTTCAGCAGCGAATGGGCTTTGGCCAATATCTGCAATGCATTGACGGTGCTAAGCGGCGTTCTAACGGAATGATCAGTTTCGTCATTGATATGAACGCGGGAGGTTTCTTTTGGGGCACTCAGGCGACGCTGGTTGAGGTAGCGGGAAGTAATAGCCAGAGATTGCTCAGGGTTGGTTTGGAGCAGCTCATTGGCTTCTGCCAGGATTGGCGTGGTAAAAATTTTAGCTTGTGTGCTGAACGAGATCATGCCAATGAACAGCAAACGGATCAGCCAACGGCTAGCAGACATACTTTTAAAAACCCAAAAATACAGTACCACCAATATTAATGGGTTAGCTTATCAAGTCCAGCAAAGTCTGCGATTTTGCTGGACTAATTCCCAACTTACTCGGGCATACACCTCACTGAGTAATTTTTTGCACATTTGTGTTTATCAATCAGCTCGGTGTCATCAATTTGTAGAATTATTGTCTAGCCAAGCGGAAGTTATCGCTAGGGGTTTTACCCATATTGGTACGGTAAGGGTTGATGTCCAAGCCACCCCGGCGGGTATAACGGGCGTAAACCGTCAATAGTTCTGGCTTACAGTACTTCATGATGTCCGTAAAAATACGCTCAACGCACTGCTCATGGAACTCGTTGTGGTTACGGAAGGAGATCAGGTAGCGCAGCAATTTTTCGCGGTCGATTTTCTTACCGGTGTAGGAAATGCGCACGCTGCCCCAGTCTGGCTGGCTGGTGATCAGGCAGTTAGACTTCAATAGGTGGCTGTGCAGGATTTCAGTCACTGTTTCTTCAGACGCAGCACCCTCTAGGTGAGATGGGTCGAACTCGTAATCGGTAATTTCGATATCCTGATCGTCGATACAATCACCGAAGAAGTTAGCGATAGGCTGATCGTCAAAATCAGAAAGCGGCTGAACGGTCACATCGACATCGGCACCCGCGCACTCACTCAGATCTTTTTGCAGGGTATCAGCAATTTGCTGCCAGCTGTCAAATTTGGTCTGGTTAAAGCTGTTGAGGTAAAGCTTGAATGACTTTGACTCAATAAGGTTAGGGCTGCTGGCTGGCAGGCGAACCTCACCGATAGCCACTTGCGGTAGGCCTTTTTTGTTTAGCCAAGACAGCTCGTAGAGTGTCCAGATATCATAACCGGTAAACGGAAGGGTATCGCCAAGGGCCAGATCATCTCGGTTCAGGCTGCGAGGCACTGGCTGAAGAAGAGATGGGTCATACTGATCTATGTATTCCGTCGTTTTACCTAGGGTCAAACCGGCTAATTCTTTCGCGTCTTGATATTTGCTCATACTGTCCTGGACACACTTGGATTAGAATAGCCAAAGTTTACTTAATCTTTTGAGAGGTTGCGAATGAATCATCCCGTTGCAGCGGCGTTATCCGAATTTTCTTCCCGTTTTTTGCAAGCATGGTGTGATGCAGGTCAAGGTTTTCCCCGTAGTGGTGACCTTTTGGGTTTATCATCACCTTGTGTCAAGGCAGATGACGGCTATGAAGTGACTTGGCAACCCGTCGCTCGAGAACCGATGGGGGATCTTGCTGCTGTTGAGAAAGGGATCGAGCTTCGCTTGCATGAAGACATCGTCGCTTTCTATGGTGCCCAGTTCAGTGGCGATATGGCTGCTAAATTCCAGACCGTGACAGGCGTGGTTGAATTTGATTTGCTTCAAGCCTTTAGCGAAGACGATGTGTTGCGCCTGCAGGAAAATATCTTAGGCCACTTGGTGACCCAGCGTCGTTTGAAACTAAAACCCACCGTTTTTATTGGGGTAATGGACTCCGAAAGTGAAGTGATCTCAGTATGCAACCTTACCGGAGAGGTGATTTTGGAAACGCTGGGTAAGGACAAGCGCGAAGTGCTCTCCCCAAACCTTGAAGATTTCCTGGCGGCACTAGAACCTGTGGTTAAGGCTGAGTAAGTTATGTACGTTGTCGAATTGCAATTTGAGTGTTTTGATAATACCACCGTCGCAGCCGTTGATACTGCCATCAACGGGTTAATGGATGCCTTACGTTATAATGGCCAGGTACTCGGGCGAGAATTCCCTATCGTCATGGATGAAGGCACATTCAAGGTAAGGGCGGTATGCCCTGAAGAGGAAAGCCTGCACTCCCGTTTCCACAGCCCTCAGGTCAAGGCTTGCTTGAATCGCTTGAGTCATGCGAGTTTGCTCAGCCCCAAAGTGAAGCTGCTGGGAAGGGATTTGAATTCTGAAGCCGCCGCCGAGAATTTCTCGCCAAGCTGGCAGGTGATCTATACCACCTATGTCCATACATGCTCACCTCTGCGCTGTGGTGAAACGTTAATGCCAATCCCGTTATACCGTTTGCCGGAGCCGACTCTCAACGGTGACCACAAAGCGGTGGTGAAATGGCAGACTGAATGGCAAGCGTGCGATGAAATACAAATGGCTGGGGCTTGTCAGGCTGAACATGCTGCCCTGCATGAAATTCGTGATGCTGACAGTGATATCTTTCGCCGCGGTTGGGATTTGCGCGGGCGGATCGAGTACATCACCAAAATTCCAACTTACTACTATCAATACCGGGTTGGCGGTGAAAGCCTCGAAAGTGAGCTCAACCGGCCATGTCCGAAATGTGGTGGCCAGTGGCGGTTGGATGAACCCCTGCATGGTATTTTCCACTACAAGTGCGACAAGTGCCGAATCGTCTCCAATCTGTCTTGGGATTTCCAGTAATGAAAAAGCGCAGTGGTAACTGCGCTTTTTCTGTTTAGGTATCCAACTGACGTTTGTTACTTAGCCTGTTGGCTTTCTAGTTTTTCCAGCCTTGCTGTGAGGGTGGCGACTTGCTGCTCCAATGCCGCTATACGCGCCTCAGCTGAAGGCTGGTTTTCCACTTTTTCAATTTTCGGCACGCGGGCACTCGATTTCCAACTCTGCAATGCTTTGATGATCAGTGGCATAGGCAGAGGATCGGCTAACCGTGACTTAATCAGTGCCACCGATGGATCTTTGCCTTCGGCGACAAGTGCATCAATGGCTTCGGTCAGGGCTTTAGTAATTTCAGATGACATGCTGTTTCCTTGTTGCTGTCGTTCACCAGGCTATTTTCACCCAAACATACCTGGGGGCACAACAGCAAAGCCGTGGGCGATTTCTAATTACTTTCTTACCTATTTTCTTAATAAGGCATCCAATTGATCGATGACTTCGCACCAGTCGGCATCTTGCTCTTGTGATTCTTTGAGAAAACGTTTTTGGGCTGGTTGCCAAAAGTTGGCCTCGGATAACTGTTCATGTTGGGCAAGGTGGTGTTCGGCCAAGAAGGTTTCGATAAACTCTTTGGAATTGTTCAATCCCAATTGGCTGAACAGGGATGCAAGGTTGTGGTTGAAGGTTTCCATGGACACTCCTTGGCTAGCGCATAATGTTTTATGACTAATTATAGAGAAATTTTACTGCCTGACAGGTTCCATTCATTTTCGTGGTATTCCTATTCATCTCATGCCCTTGTGAGAGATCTCTTACAAAGGTGTGGGAGATTATGGTGAAGACAGCAGCGAACAAGCTTACCGTTTAGGTTTAAGTTATTGAGTTATTTAAAATTTGTTGTTTTATGATGATTTTCTCTGCTTGTAAGGAAGAAAGAAATTAGCGACAAGTGCTATTTTGCCGAGGGGGAAATACGTAATATTAACCCTGTCGGAAGGAACTGACGGAACGGAACAGGAAATAAGCCAAGGATTTGGTTTGTCTCAGGAAGAGACCGGTGTACTAGGATGGTATGTCGAACAAGGACTGTGAAGGGATAGCCGAGGAACGGCAAAATGGTAAGCAGGACGTTTACCAGTCAGGATGACAAAAGGACCACTTCAGGAAGAAGTTAGGGACACCTCCAGGATGGATGTTGAGAGTCAGGACAGGATGGACTGACGGGTCAGGATGGCCACAGGATCACTTCAGGATGAAGTAAAAAAGGACAATGCTGAAGGAACACAGCTGTCAACGGAATGATGCAGGGAGCACCATAGTAGCGGGATTGCTGCAAGTAAGACCTAAGGGCGCAACGAAAGTTGCGCCCGTTCTTTTTGCGTCAGCAAAAACGCTTCCGATATCCATTTGCTATTGCTTTGGCTTACTCACTTTTCCTTGAAAATATCGCACCGGCACTTGGCCATGGGCACTAGGCGATTGGAAAAATTTTCTAGCCTCTAGCCTCTAGCCTCTAGCCTCTAGCCTCTAGCCTCTAAAGCAACCTCTTATCTCTATATCATACGGCCAAAACTGTCATATTTTGGACTAATCTCTGTAACCGTAGTGAAACGCAGAATAATACCCTTGTGAAACGGGGTGCAGTTATAGCCTTCACTCTTTGTGAGAGATCTCTTACAAAGCTGTAAGACTAATAAAGATCAAATTCGGTGAAAATAGTCGGCTTTTGGTTTTTTGTATATAAATATCAGATGCTTAATATTTTCATTTTTGTGGTGAATGATCTTTTGCGATCCATGGTGCCTGATAGTCAATTGTATGAAATCCTAATGGGCGTAATATGGTCTTCGTCGACAGGGAGTTGGCTCAGGATTGGGAAAGCAGACGGATGCTGCAAGCCTAGGAAAGGCTGTGCTAACAAGGTGGTTAGCAGACTGGATGTCATGGACACGGAATGGATACCGCCGGGGATCAGGATGATTGCCGTCAGGATGAATAGGACAGCTTTAGGATAAGCCGGAACACCTCAAGGATTGGGGCTTAGGGAGAGCGCTCTGGGATAGGGCAAGAGGACAACTTAAGGATAAGTATCAGGAACCCTTCAGGATGAAGGCAGGGACACCGCCAGGATGGATGAGAGAGTCGCACAAGGATAACGCGACGGGTCAAGGAACTACCAAGGACAACCCGGGGATGGGGTTTAGGGATTACCGCTAAGGAATTTAGAAAAACAAGGACAGTCGCAGGGAGCACTATCGTAGCAGGACGGCTGCATGTAAGACCTAAGGGCGCAACGCAAGTTGCGCCCGTTCTTTTTTTGCGTCAGCAAAAACACTTCCGATATCCATTTGCGATTGCTTTGGTTTATCAACTTTATCTTTGAAGATATCGCACCGGACCTAGGAAGAGCGGGTCCTTGGTCCTGGGGAAAGTGGGTTCTAGGATCTAGGCAGAGCAAAAGCAAGGAAAGAACTTGACGTTCTATAGCCTTTCAACATCCTGCAACCTGAAGTGACCCCCTAAAAGTAGACACCTCTTTATTAGGAATAAGAGGTGTTTATATGAAAGTTGTTACTAGACGTAGCTTTACCGACGAATTTAAG